>JAISHN010000008.1 GCA_031262635.1 Holosporaceae bacterium | reverse complement strand
ATTTTGTAAAATAAGAAAAATAATTAAGACTTTAGTCAGAAAATTGCTACTGTGACACTATAACGGGGTGGAGTAAGTTGGGGCGAGGGGGCATTCTTTCCGCTACGTCATCCTAGAGGAGGACGAAGTCCGACGAAGGATCCATACGATTTTTAAGCTTATTCATCGCTTGGATTCTTCGCTGCGCTCAGAATGACGTAGAAGAAAGAATACCTCCGCTTTGATCTAGGGCGACGAATTTTACGTTGTTGAACACAAAAAACCGTTTCCCATGCATAAAAAGGGCGAATAATCATTCGCCCCTCCGATTTGTTCTATTTATAAAAACGATAGGAATGGAAACTTTTCATCAGACCTCTGCGAAAGTCGTTTACGTCCGCCTTTGGAGATCGAGAATCAACGTCTCCGCTATGGATTTTTAACTTTCGCAGAAAGTCTAACGGTATTTAGGCCTTAGCTAGCTTAAAACGTCCCTTCGCTTGCCGGAAACTCTTCGGCCTGTTGCGTTCCTCGGGCGTGTTTCGCGTCTTTCTTAGCCTTCTTTTCAGCTTTTTTCCGCTCTTTCTCGGCCTTTTTCTCCTCTTTGCTCATCTTGCCTTTTTTGCCCTTCTTCCCTTCCTTTTCGGCTCTTTTCCGTTCTTTTTCAGCCTTCTTTTCCGCTTTTTTGCGAGCCTTCTCGTCTTCCGGCGATTGGGTTCCCGTTGAATAGTCGACTCCCGCGGTTAACGACTCTTCCGAAGTCATTGGGCCGGCGCCTGCGTAATCCTCGGTGAAAACGTCCGAGTATCCCAGTTCTTCGCCTCGGTATCCTTCGTGACGCGGTCCGAAGCTTCCCTCATGATGAACGCGTTGTCCGGCGGAAGTCGACTCGCTTTCATAACCTGAGTAAGCGTCGTCTTCCCAAGCGGTCGCATTTCCAGACAAAACTAAAGACGCTCCTATAACTCCAACGCATAAAACTATTTTCTTCATTTTAATATCTCCATCTTAACTACAGATATCAGCCTAACAAAAGATTGTTAATTTTTAGTTAAAAAAGCAAAATTTTTTTCAAAATAAATTTAATATTTTTTTAATTATTCGTCAAAAACCGCTTTACGCGGCTAAAAAAATTTATGCCCTCGCTATAAAAAATTTGAGTCAATTAAACTCTTTATTAAGTCTAAAGACATAGCATATTCGCATAGTTTTTTGTGTTTCTAGTGAGAAATGTTATTGTGAAGAAACTTGGAATTTCAGTTTTTCCGTTATTGTGCTTTGCGGCGCAAGTTTACGCGTGCGACTCTTATCTTGGAGTAGATCTAACTATCCCAGAAAGCGCGGATTGTTTGATAAACGGCGGAGACCTGTATATAGAAAGTTTTGTGACCAACAACGGAAAGTTTATCATCGGCGATGGAAAAAACGCGTATGTCGCTTCAAATTGTACGCTGGAAAATAACGGAAATCTTACTATCCGACCTGGGGGAGTTTTATGGATAAAATCAGGCGGAACGCTAAGCAACGATCATGAAAACAGCTCAATAGTAAAAGAAGGAGAAGGAGAAAATAAAGGACGAATAGAAATAGAAAATGGAGGAACGTTTAACACTAATCTCAGCGGGATTACCATGGACGATCCTAAAGTTTCCGCTGGATCTGGAGGAATAGATACCTATAAATGGGAAGAACAACCGGAAGGGCCTGCTTACGATGCTGAAAGACTAACTCCTGACCAGCTCAGGAATGCGGCGTATTTCGACCTAGTAAACTCTACGGGAGTGACAAATTTTAAAGTATTAGATGAATCAAATTATGTTCAAGGTATGAATATCAACTTCCTTGTTCCTCCTCTCAATGCGGAACCGGATGGAACAGAAGCTCATCCGGTAACCGCCTTTTTTCAAGGATCTGGAACTGAACTAGAACTTAAATGCGATACCGATAGAACGATGTACGTAACGCTGTTTAGCATTCCCGGGTATGTGTCGGGAAGAGAGCCAGACAATGGCGACGCTATCATAGGCGTAGTTCCGGCGGTCGATGAAAATACCAAAATAATAAAAACCGGCTCTGGCCGCTTGACCATAGAAAGCCAAAACAGCTGGCACAACGGCGTGTTCGACATAAAAAGAGGAAGCGTAGAAGTCACTCAAAATGGAGAGATGTTCGGCGGAAATATAAATGTGGGAATAAACGCGGAAGGGGCGGAAACGCAATTAATCTGGCGAGGCGGCCCGCAAGACCAATACAACAAGCCGACGATAACCTTGTTCGAAAACTCCTCGCTATCGTTCGATCTTTCTCAAAACAGCGAGGACAACAAAATATTTTCCGTATACGGCGTAATAGAAACCGCGCCCGGAGTCGTCGGAGACGCGGCCATAGTCAATATCGATTCTGGAGAAATCCGCATAAGGAGCGATTGCTCGGATTTTAAGGGAAAGGTGATAGTCGATCCTGGCGCGACGCTGATAGTTAGAAAAGATAGAGGCGGACAAATGTTTGGCGGAACGCTAGAGGTAAGAGAAGGCGGAGACATTGCTATAAGAACGAACTACGGATTAGAACCTTTAACTGTCGGCAAAGGAACAGTTACTATCAATAGAGAAGAAACTGATTCCGACACTAACTCTAATATTATCACTGAATTGAAGATCTTAAACGAAGCTCACGTTATAGCTAATTTTAAGGACGCGGTGCTGGAATCAGCAAATATTCAAGGAACAGTAACCGTCAGAGACAATACTACGTTCAACAAACTGGTCGTCGACGGAGGAACAGTCGCCGTAACGCCGGACGTACAGACGTTAAACTTCCATGAAGGAACGGTTTTTGGCTCTAATTTGGATACTAGGAATGGAAGAACCACATTGGAAGCCATAGCAAAAGACGGGTTTACTATATATAGAGACGGTATTGATCACAGTATGAAATGGGAATTGGATCTTAATCCGTCTAACAATTCATGTGATTGGCTTGATATAGACAATATTAGCGTTTTACAAGCTTATAACAAACTTGCTGATGGCTCTACGGATTTGTCGTCAGCAATTCCTGCTCTCGCCCCAGCTAGCGGCGGAGCGATAATAATAGACGACTTCGAGCTTCTCCATGCTCCTGAAGATCAAGACTTCTATATTTTCCAGATATTGCATGTCGCCGACGGCGGTTATCCCGACCTAAGAGTCGAAGGGAACGCCGCCGCCGATAAAGATTGCGGAGCTCCTCTCGGCCCTTATCAATTGCGAGCCTTCGACGGCAAATATTTAATACTAAAAACGCCGGACGCTCGGCCGGTTCTCAATTCAAAATGGAGCATTGATCGAATACGAGAAATAAACGGCATATATCTGCCTACTAAATTGATGCACTACTCCGCGTTGCTTGCTTTGACGGATATTCACGCCGCAGTATACGATTCTACTTTCGAAAACGATCTAAGCCCAGAAACGTATCAATACGGAACCTGGGGCAAATTTTTCAAAAATAAGTTCGATATAGCGACTACTCAAACCGGTAGAAAAATCGAGAGCGAGGATAATTCGCTTATTCTCGGCTGCGATTTGAAGCCGATTCGTTTCAAACGCAATCTATCCGTTATTCCGTCGTTTTTCGCCTCATATTCTAAAATAAACAACAAATACGTCGGGAGAAAGAGTCGTTCAGACGGCGGCGTTGTCGGAGCAAAAGTGGCTTCGTTTATCGGAGATTCGTGTCTTTTCGAAGCTATCGGCTCCTATGGACTGGTGAGTTCAAAAGGCGACGCAAAAGGATACGGCGCGGCTATGGAAAGCCATTCGTTCTCGCTCGGAGCGAGGGCTTCGTACCGCATTCCGCTAAAAAATTACGGCGCGGAGCTGATTTCCGGCCTACAAACGGATTATTTTTGCTTCCTAACGAACGATACGGAATTGAATAAATCCCTCTCAAGGGTTTGTCACAGAGGAATCTTAAACGCGCAAGTGTCGCCAAATCTCGGGCTGGCGTTCGAAAGGGAGAACGTAAAAGCGATGATAAACGCAAAATTTAACGTGAGATTAGGCGGAGAGATACAATCTTTGGTCGACGACGAGTACATCCATTCGGCGATTAAGGTCAAAAAACGCAGCGTCGAATATAAAGCGAGCGTAGTCGGAAAAGCCGGAAGATTCGGCGACGTAGCCGTCGAAATCGGCAAGGCCTCCGGCGGTAAAAAAGGACTTTCCGCAAAATTCGCCTGCGCGATTAAGCTATAAGGCGTTACGCGTTTGGAGCGTATGCGGATAAGATTTTCTCTTCTTTTGCGAGAGAGAAATACCGCGAGGGCGTGATAACATATCCTTTTACGTCGTTGCAAGAAGCGAAGCGATGAAGCGCGCCAGTCCACAGATGGGTTGCCGCATCGGACTTCGTCTTCCTTGCAATTGTAGAAGTCAACTAATTCGTGTGATGAGTGGTATGAGGCTATTTTTGTTGAAACAATAGGTTTACTCCGCAATAAGTCGTTGCTAGAAGCGCGAAGCTTCTTCCTTTTTGTCATCCTAGAGGAGGACGAAGTCCGACGAAGGATCCACGCACTTTTCCGGCGTCATCGCCGTCTGGATCCTTCGCTTTGCTCAGGATGACGAGAAGGCGAC
>JAISHN010000111.1 GCA_031262635.1 Holosporaceae bacterium | reverse complement strand
TTCTTATATTCGTCTTCATTGCGAGCGTAGCGAAGCAAGGATCCAGAAAAGCGAATAATTTCGACCGGATCCTCGGCCTTATAGGTCAAGGACGACGAGAGAAGCGACTTAGCGCGGGCATTTCTCTCCCTCTCCCCTTGCGGGAGAGGGTCGGGGCGAGGGGGAATACCATTCAAATATGGCTTAAGTATAACGTTAAAAGACTCCGCCGCTGAAAATCCGTTTATAAAAACCAAACAGAAATCGAGTTTTTTTTCAACGCAAGCTCTCGCGACTAAACGAGGATAATCTCCGTCGCCGCAAACTACGCCGATCATGTCCGCTCTTTTGGAAGACAGAAAGAACGGCTCGTGTCTTGTTTCATGAATTTGATTAGACGATCTACCAACGGCGCGCCGCCGACGGTCTTCTCCGCTTCCTCTATATTTGCCGATATCGTTTTTTCGCCCGAAAAAATTATGTCGAACGCTTTTTTTAAAGCTAGTATTTCTTGTCTTTCTACGCCCGAACGCCTTAATCCGATTAAATTTAGATCGTAAAGACTGGCTCGGTCGCCTTTTACGGCTCCGTATGGGATCACGTCCCTTTCAACGCCGGACATTCCGCCTATAATTGCGCCGCGACCGATTCTCACGAACTGATGAACCGCGGCGAGTCCGCCGACTATCACGTCGTCCTCGATTTTCACATGACCGCCAAGCGTCGCGTTATTTCCCATAACGATATTGTCGCCGATAACGCAATCGTGCGCGACGTGAACGCCGATCATGAATAAGTTGTCGTTTCCAACGATGGTTTCCATCGCTCCGCCTTCAGTTCCCGGGTGCATCGTAACGTGTTCGCGGATAGAATTGCGTTTTCCGATTGTTAAGCGGGATTTTTCGCCTTTATATTTTAGATCCTGAGGAATAAAACCGATTGCGGCGAAAGGAAAAATTTTCGTTCCTTCTCCAATTTTCGTATATCCCTCGACGCAGACGTGAGACATAATTTCAATATCGTCTTCTAATTCGACATTGTCTCCGATTATCGAGTAAGCGCCTATTTTTACGCCGTTACCGATTTTGGCGCGCGGGGATACTATCGCGGTCTGATGAATCACGACGATTCCTTTCTATTCTATAGAACTATCATTGCCGTAAAAACGGCTTCCGCCGTCAGCGCGTCCTCCACGTAGGCTTCGCCTCTGAATCGCCAGACATTCCCGCGGCTTCTCTCTTTTTTCACATGCAGACGCAGAACGTCGCCTGGCTCCACTAATTTTCTGAATTTTACGCCGTCCATCGACATGAAATAAACTAATCCGCCGTTCTTTTCGAGATTCATCGTCTTTGCGACGACGACTCCCGCCGTTTGTCCCATTGCTTCCGTGATAAGCACGCCAGGCATAATTGGTCTCGAGGGGAAATGTCCCTGAAAAAACGGCTCGTTGACGGTGACGTTTTTGATCCCAACGGCGCTCTCTCCCAAAACCAAATCCTCGACTCTGTCGATCATTAGCATGGGATATCTGTGCGGAATGCATTCCTTTATTTGGTTTATGTCTAGTTTCATTAAGTTCTCCGCGAAGTAAACTCTAAATATTGATACGGCTCCGCGTCGCAAAAGTCAAGCGATTGAGGAGATGCGGAACGTCTTTAACATCGTAAACGTCGTTATTAAAGCTTTCTTATTTTTACGGAGACGCGAAGCCGTTTCCGTTTCCTCATATCTCTTGACTTTTTCGTAAAAATCATATAATAACCGCTGCGAAAGGGAGTTTTAATTTATGAAGGTAGTGAATTCTTTGAAGACTATCAGAGCTAGACACAAAAATTGCCGTCTTATCCGGCGCAAGGGAAGGGTTTATATAATCAACAAAACAAATCCTCGTTTCAAAGCGAGACAGGGATAATTTTCCAATAATTGTGTTTTTTCAATCAATATCAATAATCAACAAGAGGATACTTAATGTCGGATAAATCGGAAGCAAGTTTTGCCGAGCTTTTTGAACAAACTTGCGAGAATACGACTTTGGAAGGAAAAGTCGTAAAAGGAACAATAGTCGGAATCGACGATAATTTTGCGACAATAGACGTAGGGCTTAAGTCCGAAGGACGCATAGCGACAAGCGAGTTTGTTCGCGGCGGCAGAAAAATGGAGCTTAAAGTCGGCGACAAAATAGACGTTTACGTCGATCGCTACGAGAACAGAAACGGCGAAATAGTGTTAAGCCGCGAAAAAGCGTTAAGAGAAGCCGCCTGGGACGATTTTGAGAGAGCGTTTAAAGAAGGCTCGAGCGTCATGGGAACGATTACAAACCGCGTCAAAGGCGGTTTTATCGTAGAACTTGAAGGAGCCGCCGCGTTCTTGCCTGGAAGCCAGGTCGACGTGCGTCCGATCAAAGACATATCTCCATTTTTAGGAATCGAACAGCCGTTTTTAATCATAAAAATGGATAAAGCCCGCGAAAACATAGTCGTTTCGCGTCGCGGAATTCTCGAGGGAGCCAACGCGGAAGAAAGAGCGAAAATTGTTGCAAATCTCGAGGAAGGCCAAGTTATAACCGGAGTCGTAAAGAACATAGCCAGCTACGGAGCGTTCGTCGATATCGGCGGCGTGGACGGCCTGTTGCATAACACCGATATCGCGTGGAAGAGAATCAATCATCCGTCCGAAGTATTAACTCCAGGACAGGAAATACAGGTCAAAATTATAAAATTCAACAAGGATTCGAAGCGTATTTCTCTCGGTATGAAGCAGTTGACTTCCGATCCTTGGAACGGCGTGGAGAACGAGTTTAAAGTCGGCGCTCGCGTTAAAGGAAAAGTCACCAACGTTACCGGATACGGTATATTCGTTGAGTTAAAAGAAGGAGTCGAAGGCTTAGTCTACGTTTCCGAAGTAAGCTGGAAGAAAAACACCGCTCCGTCGGAAGTCGCTGCGGCAGGACAAGAAATCGAAGTCGTCGTTCTCGACGTAGACGCGGCCAAGAGACGCATCGGACTTGGATTGCGACAACTGCAAGCGAATCCATGGGACAACATAATAAAAGACTTCCCTGTTGGAACTATATTTGAAGGAACGATTTCCAGCGTCGCAGAATTTGGGCTTTTCGTTAGAATGGGCGAAACAAACATCGACGGAATGGTTCATATTAACGATATTTCTTGGGAAAAGGTCAAAGACGAAGATTTGGCGAAATACAAGAAAGGCGATAAAGTAAAAGTCAAAGTCCTTGAAATCGACAGAGCTAAAGAAAGAATCTCTCTTGGAATTAAGCAGCTTACGGAAAATCCTCGCGGAGGAGCCGAAGTAGAACTCAAAAAAGGAGCCGTCGTCACCTGCGTAGTCTCGGCGATTAAAGACGAGGGAATTGAAGTGACTCTCGCCGACGGAACAGAAGGATTCATAAAGAAAACCGATCTTGGAAAGGATAGACAAGACCGCAGAACCGACAGATTCGCCGTTGGAGAAAAGGTCGACGCGAAAATCACTTCCGTCGCTAAAACAGGTCGAAACGCCAAAATAGGATTGTCGATAAGAGTTCTCGAAATCGAAGAAGAAAAACAAGCCATGGCGGAATTTGGATCTTCCGACAGCGGCGCGAGCCTTGGAGACATACTAGGAATCGCCATCGGCAAAAATGAGAAAAATTAGAGTCGGCGTATTCTTTGGAGGCCGGTCTTCGGAGCATGAAATCTCCGTTAGATCGGCCAAAAGCGTCGTAAAAGGCTTGGATAAAAGCAAATACGATATCGTTCTGGTCGGCATAGATAAAAGCGGCAGATTTTTCTTCGGAGAAAAAGCGATCGCTCTGAACATGCCTTCAGCTTCCCAGATGTTGGCGGATTTGGAGAAAGCCAAAGCCTTGCCGGCTCTATCTGAAAACGCGGTCGCCGCTCTTCCAGAAAAAATAGACGACAGCGTGTCCAAAGCCGTCGACGTAGTTTTTCCAATCCTACACGGACCTTATGGAGAAGACGGAACGATTCAAGGGCTGATGCGTTTGTTCGACGTTCCGTTTGTCGGAGCGGGGGTTTTGGGATCGGCAATCGGAATGGATAAAGACGTGACGAAACGTTTGCTGAAAGAAGCCGGCGTTCCGATTGTAAAATATCTAGCTTTTCATCGCTGCGAATCTAAAAATATAAATTACGACGACGTAGTCGCGAAACTTGGAGAAACTGTCTTCGTAAAACCGGCTAACCTCGGATCGTCGGTAGGCATAAACAAAGTAAAATCGCGGGACGAATTTCAAAAAGCCGTGGAAAAGGCGTTTCTGTACGACAACAAGATTCTTATAGAGGAATTCGCCAAAGGAAGAGAGATCGAGTGCTCCGTGCTGGGTAACGAATATCCCAAAGCGTCTCTCCCTGGCGAGATTGTCGTAAAACGAGATTTTTACTCGTATTCCGCAAAATATCTAGACGACGACGGGGCGGATTTAAAAATTCCCGCCGATTTACCGAAGGAAGTCGTAAAAAAAGTGCAAGAACTCGCGGTAAAAGCGTTTAAAATTCTGTGCTGCGAAGGAATGGCGAGGGTGGATTTCTTCGTAAATGACGATTCCAGCGCGCTAGTAAACGAGATCAACACAATTCCTGGATTTACGGAAGAAATAAGCATGTACCCGAAACTGTGGGAAGCGTCCGGTCTTCCATACGACGAACTGTTGGACAAATTGATCATGCTTGCGATCGACCGATATAACAGAGACAAAGCTTTAAACGCGAATAGTGGACTAGAAAATTAATTTGCCGCTAAAATACCAAGACTTTTCGTCATCTAAAACGCCTTTTTACGTCGTTACAAAAAGCGAAGCGACGAAGCGCGCCAGTCCATAGATGGATCGCCGCGTCGGACTGCGTCCTACTCGCGAAGACGTAAAAAGGCGTTTTAGATGACGAGAATATTTGATATCTCCGCTCTAAATCGATTTTTCTAATCCTTTAGGCGGGTTCCTAAATATAAAAAATTTAGAACAATTATAAAAATATTTTTATTTTATTTACCTTTTATTAATATTTATTGGACATAATTATTGTCGTCATAACAAAAGGAGTCGACATGCGCAATATATTGAAGTCCGTTTGTTTATTAGTAAGCGTTCTGGGTTTTTCGGCAAATTTCGA
>JAISHN010000110.1 GCA_031262635.1 Holosporaceae bacterium | reverse complement strand
TTTAAAACGCCGAGTTTTTCTTTGAATAAGTCGTCGCGTTCGCGCGAGCCGCCGATTACGAATCTTCGGGCTTTTCCTCTCGTATACGCGAGATTCAAGTTTTCTCGGATCGTCATATTCCCCACGGTTCCGACTTTGGGATCCTGAAACACGTTCGACACAAGCGACGCGCGAACCCATTGCGGCGCGTTTGAAACGTCGGCTCCGTCTATTCGGACGACCCCGCTTCGAGGACGAACGCCGCCTGAAATCGTATTGAAGAGCGTGGTTTTTCCGGCTCCGTTTTCTCCAAGAATCAATACGAATTCGTTTTTTTCTACCGTTAAGTTTAGGTTTTTCAGAACGTTTCCGACGTTTATGTTAACCATTTCAAGCATTTTTTCGCCTCTTCGCGGTAATCGTTATTATTATCAACGCGGTGATTAAATTGAGATCCTGCGTTTTTAGCCCGAACGCGTCGCTGCGGATTGCGAACGCGAGGAAAATTCGATACGCCGTCGATCCAAGGACGCAGGCGAAAACGCTCCAGGCGACGTTTTTCAAAGAAGAGCCTGTTTTCAATATCGTTTCGCCAATAATCACGGACGCAAGTCCTATGACCAAGCTTCCGGTTCCTTGAGAAACGTCGCAAAACCCTTGATATTGCGAGAACGTCGCCCCGCATGCTCCTATAAGAGCGTTGCTTGCGATCAGTCCGGCGATTATCGCGGCGTTTGCGTCGATTCCGCAAGCTGCGGCGAATCGTTTGTTTTGCCCGACGGCTCTGAATCCGAGTCCCCAGTCGGCGTTTAAGACGTAGGCGACCGCCGCGGCCAAAATGAAAACGGCGATCGCGATTTTCAACAACGCGTCGCCGCCAAACATCGTCGCTTCGTTTGCTAGCGAGACGCTAGGACTGTTTCCCATGATCCTCAGATTTATAGAGTACAACGCGAACGCGACGAGGATTCCTGAAAGCAAATCCTCGATTTTGAATCTTACGGTTAAAATTCCCGTCGCAAATCCGGCCAAGCCGCCGGCGATCGCCGCTAAAATCGCCGCCGTCCACGGATCGCCGCCGGATTTTATCGCGACCGACGAAACCGCCGCTCCGAAAGCGAAACTTCCGTCGCAGGTCATATCGGGAAAGTTTAGAGTTCTGAAAGTCAGGTATACGCCGATCGCCAGCATTCCGTATATGAGGCCGATTTCAGCCGCCGCGACAAACTCTTGAAGACTTAACATTGTTTTTCTCCTAAAACCAGATCGTTATTGCAAGAAGCGAAGCGACGAAGCGCTCCAAGTCCATAGATAGCGATTATCCTCTCACAACACTCTTGTCGCCCGCTTTATAACGTCCTCTGGAATGGTTATCCCAAGCGCTTGAGCCGCTTTCTTATTCAAATACAGCTCCGTTTTTTGAGGATACTCGACGGCGATTTTGTTAACGTCCTCGCCGGCGGCGATTCGATCGACAATTTTACCCGTCTGGACTCCGATATCGTATTGGTTCGGCCCTAGCGCGGCTAAGCAGCCGTTCGCGACCTGGTCTGCGTCGCTGACGTAGACTGGAATCTTGTTTTTAACGCAAATAGAAACGATCGTCGTTATTCCGCTCAAAGCCAAATTGTCGTTGCTTATAAAAATAGCGTCGACGCTTTTGGAGAGCTTGTCGGCCGCTTGGCAAACGTCGGAAATTCTCGATATCCCCTGTTCCGCTAGCTTTACGCCTTTTTTCGCGCAGACTTCTTTAAGCTTTTCCACGATATAAGCGGAATTCGCCTCTCCCGTATTGTATATTATCCCCAACGTTTTCAGCGACGGTTGGATTCTTTGAAACAGCTCGATTTGAGGCTCTAGATCGACGAAATTTGAAACGCCCGAAACGTTGTTTCCCTTTAGATTCTTGGAAACGTCGTTAGGATTCGTTACCGAGCTAAAAACCTGCTTTATTTTCCCGTCCTTAGCGAATTTGAACGCGCATTGAGACGGGCTGGTGCCAATTGTGACGACGACGTCGGCGGACAAGCTCGCGAATTTTGCGATTATCTGATACGCGAGAGCGGCGTTTCCTTGAGCGGTCTCGACGGAAATTTTGTAATTTTTATTCGTTTTCTTAAGATAGTCGCTCATGCCCGCGACCACGGAGTTCAAAGCTTCGTGCTCTATCGCTTTGCAAACCTTTACGTTTATTTCTCCGTCGTTTTTTTTGTCGCAATTAGTCGCGCTCAGCAGGATCCCAAATACAATACCTAACGCTATCGTCGCCGTCGTTTTCATTTTCATTCTCCGTTTTTTTTATCTCTTCCAAAATCTTCTTATATCCCCCGTAAGGTTCGTCGTTTAGAAACCTAGCGACCCTGCCGATTGTCGTGAGACTCGCTCCGGTTTGCTCGCGTATTTCTCGGTAGGATAGATTTCGACCGTCTAACAGCCGGCAGACTCTCCATCTCTCGACAAACGCTTTCAATTCCGACGGCGTACATAAATCGGTCAGAAAATTTTTAGCCTCTTCCGCGGTTTCTATTAACGCGATCGCCTTAAACAAATCTATCTCGTCGCTATGATGTTCGCTCATTTCTACGCCTCCATATTTGATCCAGTTTGCTACTATACTAGCGTACTAGTATAGTAGTACAAAGTTTTTAAAAGTCAAGTACGAATAATGAAAAATCTTCTTGCTAAATTAGGCGCGTTTGTTGTTAAATGTAATGCAATAACTATAACGCGACTCTGAATGGGGGAGAATATGGAGAAAGCGTGTTTGTTTATTGTATCAGGGCCGTCAGGCGTTGGAAAAGATTCTGTAGTTTCAGAAGTTCAGAAAATCGACGCGACTTTGAATAGGGTCGTGACCTGCGCTAGTCGCAAAGCTAGGGACGGCGAAAAAGAAGGAATAAATTATTACTTCAGAGACGCGGATTGGTTCAAA
This sequence comes from Holosporaceae bacterium, assembly GCA_031262635.1. Taxonomy (GTDB): domain Bacteria; phylum Pseudomonadota; class Alphaproteobacteria; order UBA3830; family UBA3830; genus JAIRMQ01. Next base: position 7,968 of record JAISHN010000110.1, on the reverse strand, counting down.
AACGCGATCGGAAAAGAGCTTATAGAGCATTCGATAGTTCACGGCAATCACTACGGAATCCTACGTTCAGAAATTGAACGAAAGTCGCGAAACGGAGCTATTATGGTCATCGACTGGCAAGGTTTTTTAAAAATAAAAGAGGCCTTCAGAGAGGATAAAAATATGCTCGTATACGGAGCGTTTATTTTACCTCCGTCGATAGAGTATTTAAGAAGACGTCTTGAATCGCGAAGAACCGACGACGCGCTTACAATAAAAAGAAGACTCGAAGCCGCCGAAGAAGAGATAAAACAGTCGACGCGCTACAACGTTAGTTTCGTGAATCAAAACAATCGATTAAGAGAAACCGCCGAAAATGTTTGGAATGAAATCGACAGCGTCAGAACAATTTGGAAAAGCGGAAGCTCGTCAAAAGAAGAACTTGAGGGAGCTTGGAATTGCCAAAAGCGATCCGCGGCTTTGTAGCGAAAATTCTGCTAGCGCTTCTGTGTTGCGCGGCCGATTTTGCGAAAGCGGATTTTCATATCATTCGCGACGCGGAAATCGAAGAAATTCTTACGGAAATCGCTCAATCGGTATTCAAAGTCGCGGGAATAAATCCTGAATCGGCGAAAGTCTACGTAGTAAATTCAGACGATATTAACGCGTTTACGATCGGAGGCGGATATGTATTCGTAACTTCGGGATTGCTTCTGCGATTCAAGGATCCGTTGTATTTTCTCGGCGTGTTGTGCCACGAAACCGGACACATGGCGGCTAGACATATCGATCGGCATATAGTCGCGCTGCAAAATCGCTCTAAGAATATCATGCTCGCGATGTTGGGCGGGCTTTTAGGAGCCGTCGCGGGATCGCAAGAAGCTCTCGCTCTCGCTTTAGGATACGTCGTGACCGACGAGAGGTTTTATCTTCGCTACAGCAGAGGGGATGAATTTGCCGCCGACGCTTTAGGCGCGTCGTATCTGGAAAAATTAGGCTACGGCTCCGACGTTATGATAGAAGTTTTCAGCGAATTTCAGCGTATGGAAATTTTGAACGGCGAAGCCAGCCTTCCCGTTTACATTAGGACTCATCCTAAGTCTAACGACAGAATTTCCGCTCTTCAAAAACGAGCTAAATCGAAGAAATTTAGAGCGAGCGAAGAGTTGGCGAAGAAATACCTTCGCGTCTTAATTAAATTGAACGCTTATTTAAAGAGATTCGACGTAAAAACGTTAGTTCCGACCGACGATTATTCAAAGGCGATTTATCTGCACAGAATAGGCCGCTCAAAAGAGGCGATCGACATATTGCGAAAACTCTTAAAAACTAATCCGAACGACTTTTATTGTCAGGAAACTCTCGCTCAGATTTTATACGAATCGGGACGACTGAACGAATCAATCGCGATCTACGAAAAGATTTATAATAAGAAAGTCAACGCGTTGATTAAAATCGATTATGCGAACGCGCTGATAGAAGCGAATAAAAAGCTTGATTTTGCGATATCGATTCTCGAAACGGCTAAATACGAAGACTATTTTAATAGCGATATCTACAGGCTGCTTGGCAAAGCCTACGGGAAGAAAAAGAAGGAAGGCCTGTCTTTATTGCTTCTCGCTCAAGAACAGATGCTGCTCCAAAACTACCGCTCCGCCTATGAGCTGCTTATAGTTTCTTTGCGGAAATTCGATAAAAAAACCGAACAGCCTCAAATAAAAAAAGCGAAATATTTCATAGAATTGGTCAAACGCGATTATTTGTAGGCTTTTATCCGTGTTAATACATATTTACAGTTTCGACAACTTCGGCTTAGTCGATTCTCCAGCTAGCTTCCTTAGCAACTTCTTTATTTCCCCTTCAGAAACTTGCGAAATTCCGCCAGGCGGTAAGTCGTCTAAATTAAACTGCCCGTAGCTGATTCTGATTAGGCGGTTTACGACGCACCCGACGCTTTCCATCATTTTCCTAATCTCGCGATTTTTTCCTTCGAAAAGCGTTGCGGTAATCCACGAATTGGCTTTGCCGACGGCGAGATTGTCTCTCTTTATTATCGCCGGCCTGTATCTTATCCCGTCTACGGTTGCGCCTTTTTCTAATTCTCGGATTTTTTCGTCGGTTAAACGACCAAAAACCTTAGCTCGATAGATTCTTTTCAATCCCGCGGAAGGAAGCTCTAATTTTCTGGCGATATCTCCGTTGTTTGTAAAGAGGAGCAGCCCTTCGGAGTTGTAGTCCAATCGCCCGACGTATATCAGTCGTCGTTCAGTTTTTGGAAAAAAATCAAAGACGGTTTTTCGCTTTTGCGGATCGCTTTTGGTCGAGATTACTCCTCTGGGCTTGTGGAATTTCCAAATAATTATCTTTTCAGATTTTGGCGCGAGAATTTTGCCGTCTACCGATATTTCAGATTGATCCTCGACGAAAAAAACCGGCGTTGTCGCGATTTTTCCGTCGACCGCGACTCTGCCGGCTTCAATTAACCTTTCCGCCTCGCGACGAGACGCTACGCCGCTTTCGGCTATCCTCTTTGCCAGTCGCATTTTATTTTCCTTCAATCGACGCGGATTTTAAAACCATTGTCAGTATAAAAAAAGCGTGCGGCTGAAGAAAAATATCTTATTCTCATTATGTTCCGTTAGGAAAATGTGATGAGCAGTATGAGGCTATTTTTATTGAATCAAGAGGTTTGCAAAGCCGCGAAGCTTCTTCTTTCTTCGTCATCCTAGAGGAGGACAAAGTCCGACGAAGGATCCAAGCGATTTTCCGGCGTACTCGCCGTCTGGATCCTTCGCTGCGCTCAGGATGACGGAAAGGGACGACGAACAAAATTCTTCCTAACGCAGCCTAATAATACTGTTTCAAATATTCTATCGGGTCATTGTTAGAAAAATGAATGACATTGCATTTTAGCAAATCAACGTCGGCGTTTATTCTGCCTTCTTTCAACAAGATTATTCTATCGGAGATTTTCGTCAAAAAATCCAGGTCGTGCGAGGCGATCACCATAGCGACTCCGGTTTTGTTGACCGATTTTAGAAGCAGAATCACGTCTTCGATAGTCGCTACGTCCAAGCCGGACGTCGGTTCGTCGCAAAGCAAGAGATCGGGATCGATCATAAGAGTTCTTGCGAGAGCCGCTCGCTGCTTTTGCCCTCCCGACAGCGAGTTAGGGTATTCTTCGGCCTTTGCTTCTATTCCCAAGTCTTTCAGAATCTTTCTCGCGCGTTTTTCATGATTTTTCTTTTTATCTTTTAAGCTCGGAGCGTAAAGTAGGTTTCGCATTATCGTCATATGTGGGAAAAGTTGAAAATCCTGAAACATAAATCCGGTTTTTCCGTCATACTCTATCGTTCCCTCGTCCAAAGTCTCTAATTTTTGAACGCAGCGGAGCAACGTCGATTTCCCGCTTCCCGAAGGGCCGGCGAGTCCCAAAACGCCGCCTTTCGCAGCGTCGAAGCTTACGTCGTCTAGAATTTTTACGCCGTTAAACGATTTGCAAGCGCCGCGAATTTTAAGCATAAGATTTTTTCTTCTCAATTCTTCTTATAATAGACTCTATAAACAAAACGAGAACGTAGTAATAAACTCCCGCCATGCATAGAGGAATGAAATACTCAAATTGCTCTGCGGCTATTACCTGCGAACGTCTCATCACGTCCATTCCGCCAATTGTGGCGATCAACGCGGTTTCTTTTAGCAGATCGATAAGCTCGTTCACAAGAGCCGGAAGAACGTTCGCTATCGCTTGAGGCAGAATAATGTCTTTCCACATGTAATATTTGGGAATTCCCAACGTTCGCGCGGCTTCGAACTGTCCTTTCGGCAGGCTTTCGATTCCCGACCGAAGTATTTCCGAAACATACGCGGAGCTGTTTATTCCAAAAGCGATAACGCCGGCGGCGAGAACGCTAAGCTTTACCCCAAACAGAGTGGGAACCGAAAAATATATCAAACTTAGCTGCAAAAGAAGCGGCGTGCCTCTAACAAGGGACACGAACCCTTTTATAATCGGCGAGCAGATTTTGTTATATCTAAGAGCGGCCAAAGCCGTCCCGATCGTTACGCCTATCAAAAATCCGCCGGCCAGCAATTGCAGCGTTATCGCCAGCCCGCGGCCTATGAACAAAAAATTATAGAGCGCTTTTTCCATTAGTTTTTAATCCACTTTTGTTTTAGTTTTTGGATTTCTCCTTCTGATTCAAGCTCTTTCAACGCCTTATTTATCTCTTCTTTTAACTTCGATCCTTTTTTCGCGACCGCCGCGTAGCCTTTGTCGCCCTTCGCTATGAAAGAATACGCCAGTCCGGCGTTTTTCTCGCAAAAGGCCGCTCCTTGATTTTCGTTAATGAATACGCAGTCGACATGTCCCGCTTTAAGTAATTCGATCGCCTGATTGTTGTTATCGACAAGAGTTAATAGAGCGTTTGGAGCGTATTTTTTCAAATGCGCTTCCATAGTCGATCCCAATTGACACGCGACTTTTAGACTGTTCAGCCGTTTTATATCCGTTATTGGGTTGTCTTTTTTATATACCGCCGCGAAAGTCTCGGAATAATACTCGTCGGAAAAATCGCAATTCTTTTTTCTATCCTCAGAAGCGGCCATAGCGGAAATCACCGCGTCCACCATTCCGGCCTGCAGCGACGGAATCAATGCCGAAAACTGCATATCTTTGAATTCTGCGGTTTTTTTAAGCTTTTTTGCGACCGATTTGGCAAGCTCTACGTCGAATCCCGTTAGTTTCCCATTTTCATAATATTCGAATGGAGCGTAATCCGCACATATTCCAAATTTTATAACGTCCTCTTTGTTATCGTCGTCGCATCCCGACAAAAAAAACGCCGCCGTCGCGGCGATAATTTTTAAGCGCTTTTTCATAGTAATATTTCTCATTCTCGCTTCGCGTAATATATTACCGTTTACGCGAAAAACAAAGACCGTGTTGCGGCGATCTTGGATACGGCATCCGCCGCGCGCATTTTCTTGTAGGGGCGAATAATGGGCTTATCCTATGTTTCCAGGCGAAGGCAGTTCCACTTTAATCGAAATCCGACGCTCGCAGGAGCATAAATCCTCTTTCAACTCAAGCTCGCCATCTGATGTAATCTGGATCGTCATGTAGCCGACTGTCAGCAACCAGTTGGTATTCGGATTTGGGTTTGTCCATTTGTTGTTCAGGGGGCAAACGATATTTTTCTCCAGATGCTATTAGTGTTAATTTCATGCTAGCCACACGCGCAAAGTCCGCCATATTTCTATAGCTCTAGTAGAAATAGTCATATGGGTCAAGCAGCAGCGCGGGTTCTTTGTAGGACTTTGGCGGCCAGGCGCTTTTTTCTTTGCGTTGAAGAGGTTTCTCCTTCAAGGAGTAGGAGCAGGTAATCCCGAGTCTCATTGTCGAAGTGTGTTCTTTTTCACGCTCGCCAGTCTTACGAGCGAACATTCCTTCAGATGTACAGCCCAAGCAGGAAGGTACGCAGTCCGTAGGTATCAGTTTGAAGCCATGGCTCGCCGTCTGTTCGTTTTCGATGGGCTGGGTTTTTTCTTCGCGTTGAAGAGTTTTCTCGCTCGTGGAATAGGGGCAGCTTAACCGTAGGCCTAGCCTGCTGTAGGCGTTATCCGCAACTTTCTCCGCGAGGCTTTCGTATCCGGCGCGATAAAGCCCAAGGTCGAATTTCTCTCGCGTTTTTTTCTTGCCGTATAGAAGGTTGTCGTAGCTCACGCGATAGGAGTAGGGTAACCCGGAGTCCATCTCTAGAGTTCCAGGACGCATACTTTTAGAGCTGCAGGAGGAACATTCATATGGGGCAAGAAGCTGTTTGCGGTCATCGTCCGCTAGGTACTCGAAAGCCGCAACTTTCTTCGCGGGGCTTTCGCATCCGGCGCTAGACGATGTCGCGACGCATGCAAAAACGGCCAATAGCATAAACGACAATACTTTCTTCATTATTTTACTCCAATATCTATTTTTATTACATATATTATTACTCTAATAAACAAAAGACTCAATACAATTTTTAAAAAAAATAATTTAAAAGAATTACAAGTGTTGACGTATGAGCTATAATAGAAAGAAACGGAGAGAGCGTTGAAATGGCGAGAGGGCGGATATGGAGGCAAAACTTTACGACTGGGTTATTGCCGTTAAAGACGTAAGCGGCGACGGATTTGCCGCCGTATGCGACGTAGTCGTCGTAGCTTATCGTTTCGGCGCAGATGAATCCTCGCGTTCGAAATCCGTGTGAATCGCGTCGCTAGCGCGCAGCGTTACTTTCGAGTAAGAGTCGCTATTCTAGAATAGCGATTTCTACTGAAGAAAAACGCGATTTTACAAGCCGCGGCGTTAAAACTGGCCTGCTAAACCGAAACAATAACGATAGTCGAGCTCAACTTCGAGTTTCAGCGTCGCGCGGCGGCCGCTTCTTGAACGACTGCCGGCGCAGGTTCAACTGCCGGCGTTGTCGCGGGAGCGACGGTCTCTACCGGAGTCGTCGGAACCGCGGCTATGGGAACGGTAGGATTAGTCGTTGCGACGGCTGCGGCGGCTGGTTCCGTATATTGAGGCGTTGGCGCGACATACTGCGGCTGCGTCCCAGAGACAGGCGCCGTAGGAACGGCGGCAGGAACATATGCCGTCGGCGTTACGGAAAGTGCCGGAGTCGTCGCGACCGGAGCCGCGTATTGCGGAGCAGTCGCCGCGGCGACGCCGTTGGCCGCATTGTTTATTTGTTGACTTGCCGTCGCGCTTGCGTTGACGGCCGTCGTTAGAAGATTATTAGCGGCCGAGGCGTAAGCCGTGTTGGATAACGCGACCGCGACTTGCTGAGCTAAAGTCGGCCCTTGCTGCAGAACTGCGGCCGCTTCTTGCGCCGTCCCCGTATAACCGCTCAAAAGAGTTATCAGCTGTCCCAAAGGAGTAAGAGCGTTGACATAATATTGTCTAGTCGTAACGTAAGCTTGCCGCGTAGCCGCGTCCATCGTCGTAGTCTGTAATTGCTGATCTATTAATTGAATTTGCGTATTTAAATCTTGCTGTAAAGACGTTGAGCTTGTCAAAAGATTAGACACAAGAGGAGTCGTCGCGCTAGAAGCAATAGAGTTCGCTTGATTTTGAACGTTAGAAGTTAGAGAATTTGCAGTAGAAATTATTCGCTGCTGCGCGCTGCTTACGGCCGCTTGTTTTACCTGATTCCCCGCGGCAATTACGGCTTGTCCAATTTGGCTATTTTGAAATTTCTGTCCAATCGCCGAATTCTTTATATTGTCTAATAAAGCCCATGCGTTCGCGTCTCCAAATGTTCCGACAAAAAGAGCGATTAAGGACAATTTTACGGCGTTTTTCATTATAATCTCCTTCTTTTGCCTCTTATTTTGATCTAAAAAGGTTAAAATTACGTTAATTTTGGATGTTTTGTTTCGAGCGCAAGAAGCGAAGTAAAAATTAGGAGTGTTTGACTTTGGTAGTGTGTTTCTAGTTACCCGGCCCCTGAGTTGGTTGGGGCCGGTTCGTTCTACGTTGTTTACCGTCAGGTTTGCGCGGTAGTTGGTCGGATTTTAGCCGTCGTTTCTTGGTGGCGTATTGTGTCGATCTCTCAGTTTCGAAAAGAAACCTGATATGCGGGTCTTTACGCCGGTTCCAAACGCCCTAAAACCGTCCCTGACTTTTGTCACTGCTCTATCGATTGATATGGCCGATCTCGACCCAGCTCTGCCTGCTCTTTCGAGTCTCTGCAGCTGACGCGCTGCGTCATCGTAGTCATAGTGTTGCAGCACTGTTATTCCCAAGTCGTATAGTTGTCGGCAGTTTGCGAGCGCGCTGTCCAGGGCTTCGGTTCTTGCGGCCTCCGATCCTGCAGCATGGTATTTGGCGAGGTTGGTATTGATGTTTCGACCGTAGGCGCACGCTTGTTCCTCAGCGTCATCCAGGTGAGCGACCAACGCTCCGTTTGCGTCTCTCTGATCCCAATGACCTAAGACTATCGCTGT
>JAISHN010000030.1 GCA_031262635.1 Holosporaceae bacterium | reverse complement strand
CTACTCTTCCGAAAAACTTTTCGCTCCTTTCCTCTTGTTTCTTCGCAATTTCTTCCCGAAGCTTGTGAAAATATCTTACGGCGGAGTTCCTATGAATTCCCAGTATGCTCGCCGTGGATCCAGCTACAAAAAATTCTAACAGCTTCCCTTGAACTTTTTCGCTTAATTTACAATTCCTTATCCACATGCCAACATCCTAACACTCCTCGCGTCAGGCACCAGGCCCTAAAAAAGAGTTAAGAAAACGCATATCGTAACGTAAGGGCGATATAGACTTGGATGGCTAAACCTCGCTCGCTACAAAAGAACGAGCACTACGGATAATGTAGGTACAGGGTCCGCCTGCCCTTATGCTCCTTTTTCGTCATCCTAGGTATTCTTTCTTCTACGTCATTCTGGCAGCGAAGGATCCAGACGGCGATGACGCATGAAAATCGTTTGGATCCTTCGTCGGGCAAGCCCTCCTCTAGGATGACGGAAGCGGAGTATAAACCTCTCATTTCAACAAAGCCTCATACTACTCATCGCATTTTTCCTAACGGAACCTAATAAAAGCGGTTTTTATCTTCTTACGTTAACAATATAGGAATAGATCATAGCCGCCGATTCATTGATCGAGAATTTCGAAGTATCAATTACAATATGCTCTCGACTCCAGGCTTCATAGGTTCTATTTTGAACTTCGCTCCATGTCGGCTCAATAAGATTAGGTATGTCGGACTTTCTTGTTTCAATTCTTTTCTTATGTTCTTCCTTATTCGAACAAACTAATTCGATTTCAACATATGGAGAGTTCGCTTGTATCGCGACATTTCTCCATGTGTCTCGCGTTAATTCGATTGGATTTGCAGAATCCGAGATTACGGTAAGCCCGACCTTTAAATTATCGCTCGCGACAGAATAAGCGACGCGATAGCCGCGGTCGTCCAAGTTTTGCCTTTCAACCGTTTTTGTATCGACGAGACTTTGTTCAATGCTGTCTATACGCAAATAAACTGCGGATAATTTTTTAGCTAATGCTCTAGCAATCGAAGTTTTCCCCACTCCGGATAATCCGCTGAGAATTATCAACATATCCGCCTCCTCTTTCTTTTATAATGTAATGTGTTTCATTCTTCCCTTCAAGTCGGCTTCGAAGAACGCTTGACGCATAGAACGCGACGCATTATCAATGACGATGAAGTTCTATAGGATTTTTCATGGGAGTCGTTAGAAGCGCGTTTACGGTCGGAGCGTATACCTTTCTTAGCAGAATCCTCGGTTTTCTGCGGGAATGCGTCATGGCGTTTTGCTTAGGAGCGGGCGCGTCATCCGACGCGTTGATGATAGCGCTCAAAATTCCTAATTCTTTCAGGCGAATTTTCGCGGAAGGAGCTTTTAACGCCTCGTTTCTGCCGCGTTTTTCAAAAGTCTTAAATAAAGAAGGACAAAACGGAGCGAACGTTTTTATGTCCGACGTTTTTAGCGCTTTGTTATTGATTCTCGTCCCGTTTTCGATCGTTATTATCGCGATTTTTCCCTCGTTTCTAACGTTATTCGTTTCTGGATTCGACGCGCTTAGCGAGAAATTCGGACTAACCGTCGCTCTCGGAAGAATTTGTTTTCCATACTTGATATTCATCTCGTTAGCGTCGCTTTTTTGCGGAGTTTTAAACGCGATAGATAAATTCGCTCTTCCGGCGGCCGTGTTTTCGTTGTTAAACGTCTTTACGGCGACCGCTTTTCTAATCGGCTATTTCCTCGACTTGTCGCATGCGTCTACCGTTCGCGTAGCGGCCTGGTTCGTTCTGCTTTCGGGAATCGCTCAATCGTATTTCGTATTTGCTTCGGCAGTTCGACACGGATTTTCGGTTAGATTCAGATTTCACTGTTTTAGCAGTCGAGTGAAGAGCGTGATGAAAAACATGATACCTGGGATTATCGGAGCCGGAGTATGGCAGCTGAATATGATCGTCGACACTACGATTTCGTCTTATCTTCCAACCGGAACGATTACCTGCGTTAACGTCGCCGACAGATTAAATCAATTCCCGCTGGGAACTTTGGGGATAGCGCTCGGCTCGGCGCTCCTGCCGTCGTTGTCGCGATTCGTCGGTCGGAAAGAGTACGATAAGACCGCGCGAGAATTGGAAAACGGAATGGCGTTCGCCTTTTTCCCGACTCTTTTTGCTACGGTCGTATTGACGGCGTTGAGCGAGCAAACGACGTCCGTGGCGTTTCAACGAGGGATGTTCGGAATCGAGCAAGTTAAAGTCGCCGCGAGCATTCTCGCCGGATTCGCCGTCGGTTTACCGGCCTATACGTTGACAAAAGCGTTTTCGGTTTTGTATTTCGCCGCCGGCGACACGAGGTCTCCGGTAATTTTCGGAATGATCTCCGTTTTCCTCAACGCCGTTCTTTTAGTCTTTTTAGTTCCGATTTTTAAATATTTCGGACTAGCGTTGTGCTCTTCGTTATCCGCGGTCGCGAACGCCGCTATGCTTATTTATTTCATTCGCCGGAAAATGCCGATTAAATTTTCAAAAGCATTTTGGCATAAGATCGCTTCGCAAACGACGGCCTCCTTCGCGGCTTATTTTTCTATGGCCGAACTCGCAGATTTATATTGGCGCTCCGAATTGGGAGAAAAAGCGATTAAGTGGCTGGTATATTCGGGATTCCTTGCGTGCGGAGCGGCCGCGTTCGCCGCAACCGCAATCGCGTATTTATACTTGATGAAACAAGAATGGAGATTGTGGAAAAAGAAAGCGTGGTAGTTTGTTACGCATTAAAAAGACAGCGGACTGCAGATGCGTTGAATTTGCGCATTGATACCGTGTTGCTCATTTCGAACTAATGGGTGATTAAGGTCGCTAATACTCATTACATCATCGCGCCATTCAAATATATTGCCATGATATTTCGTCTCTAAAGGACCTCGTAGCGCGTTTTTAAAGTCAGTAGCTAATCTTGAAGCGCCATATATGTTCGCTAAGCGCGCGACGCCAGCTGCAGTTAATCTTTGTCCAATAGCTCTTAAAAAAAATTTTGCCTCCTCTTCAGCGACAAGGTTCAGCAAGTCATCTTTTTCCTTGCCGCTAGTCTCCGCGAATACAGAACTCATAACGTCCTGAAAACCGCGCACATCATCCATTGTTATAGTAAAGGCTCGTAGTCCCTCATAAGTCTCGCCACCGCCTTTTGTAATTTGTCTAGAGGCGCAATGCGTCTCGACCGTGTATCCCAGCAACAGAAAAGCTAAGCTTTTTATTATATTAGTCTTTATTTTCATTATTATCCTCCTGACTATTTATATTTAAAAACATAAATATTTACAAAAAGAATCGCAATAGTTTTTAGGTTCTGTTAGGAAAGATGCGATGAGTGGTATAGGGCTATTTTTGTTGAAACAAGAGGTTTATACTCCGCAATAAGTCGTTGCTAGAAGCGCGAAGCCGCGAAGCCTCTTCTTTCCGTCATCCTCGAGGAGGGCTTGCCCGACGAAGGATCCATGCGCTTTCCCAACGTACTCGCCGTCTGGATCCTTCGCTTTGCTCAGGATGATGGAAGCGCGACGGCGGTTAGTCGTCGAAACCCTTCAAAAAATTAAGCGTAGAGACGCCTCGCAGCCAGTCTCGCGCGCCGCGTTCCGCTAATTCTGCGGCTTGAGCGTGAGTTAGATATGGAGTCGTCGCCGCGGAGCCGCTAGGATTTAACAAATCGGAAATAAGATCGCTATAAGACTCGGGAAGCGGAAATCTAACTTCCGGCGCGTGTTGAAGCAACTGACGATTAACGTCGTTAGGTTTATGAATCTTAAGAGAAAAAATGAGATCGTTATAAGATTCTGGAAGCATTATTGTTGAAAACGAATCTCTTAGCGTTGAAATAGATTGAGGAGATAAAGCGACGCTCGAAAAGAATCTTGCGGCGGAACGGTAAATCGGAGCCAACCCGCTCGCGGCGAAGGTTTGATTAAAACCGACGCATAAAACGCAACTCAAAAAACAAAGCTTAACTTTCTTTTTCACAATAGACCTCCCATATAAAAAACATAAACATAAAATGCAATATAAAATATATAAAAATCAACTCATTTTTTATTTAATTTTTATCGCGGACGAGGAGGCGACAATTCATTGTATTTAGAATAAAAAGACAATAAAATACGTATTTGATTAATTATTTTTAGGAGGCGATTGTGAAGAATGCGATATGGACGCTGTTAATCGGAGCGTTGTTGAGCGGCTGCGCTGGCGACGAAGGTTCGTCGGCTCCGATGGTTCGAATAGCGAAAAAAGCGAGACGAAGCGGAAACTCCGAAGCCGCGGTTAATTTCTATAACAAAGCCCTGGAAATGAATCCAAACAATCCCGAGGCTCTGCTTGGCTTAGCCGAAGCCTATATCGACCTAAAACTCCTCGACGCGGCGTTGGAATTCATTAAAAAAGCGGAAGCGCAGGACTGCGACGCGGCGAAATCTCATTATCTTCGCGGAAAAATCTTTTTGTTGTCGGGAAATAGCGCGAACGCCGAGAAAGAGTTTCGGAAGAGCGGCTCGATCGACGCGCTAAACGCTATCGGAGCCGTCTGCGACAATCGCGGGGAGCATAAAAAAGCGCAAGAGCTGTATAAACAAGTCATCGCAAAAAGCCCGAATTATATCGACGCTTACAACAACATGGGACTGTCGTTGATGCTGCTCGGAAAATATAAAGAGGCGATATTTTATTTGGAAAACGCCTGTTCTTTGCCGGACGCAAACGCCGCGTATCGCAGCAATCTCGCTCTGGCCTACGGCCTAATCGGAAATTTGGAAAAAGCGAAGACGATTTACGCTCAAGACTTTGAAGACCGCGAACTCGAGGAAAAAATCGCGTATTTACAGGATATAATCGCGGCGAGGAGATAAAACGTCGCCGTTTTTCTATTTACGTCATTGCTGTAGAAGTCAAGTAATTCGTTACATTTTTGGTTAAGTTAACTAACTAAGAATGGAGGGAATAGATGACGACGAACAAAGGGTTGATATCGGGGACGTTGGCTAGGAGAACGGAGTCCGACGCGGCGATCTAGTAATGAACGGCCGCTTTTTTCCTAGATTGCATCATCGCTTTGCTCTTTTCCAGCAAAGAGAAGCGTAAACTTTGCTATCGCCGAGATAGCGACGGCCTATTAGCCGCGTCTGCGACCCCGCGTCTGAAAAACGAACGCATATCTCGAAAAATATCATCAAATGTAATTATCTAATTAAAAAAAATATATTTTACAATTGAAAAAAAATATTTTAAAAGGTAGTATTGAAATGGTTAAATTCTATCGGAGGTTTGAATGGCTAAATATATTGAACCAGAATCGAAGTCTACTAGAAGCGAACTCGACACGCACATAGGGAATCGAGTTAAGTCTCGCAGGTCATTTTTAGGCATTAGTCAAGAGAAATTGGGAAATTACTTAGGCATTACTTTCCAGCAGATTCAAAAATATGAAAAAGGCGTAAATAGAATCAGCGCCAGCTCGCTTTTCAGTATCGCCCGCGTGCTAGGAGTCGATCTATCGTACTTTTTCGACGGATATAGAGAAGACCCCGCTCACATACTAGACGGTCGTTCCGCTATTTACGAAGCGGACGCGACGACGAAGAAAGAAACCGCGGATTTGCTGCGTTCTTATTATAAAATCGAAGATCCCTCCGTGAGGAAAAAAGTAATCGAGCTGGTAAAGACGATCTCCGCTTCTCAAAAATAGAACAAAAATCGGAAAACTTTTCTTTTTCTTGCTTAGGGCTGCTTGACAGCCCTTTTTTCAACTCGATAAATTTCATCTTAAAAAATAACATTCTTTAAAATAAAAAATAGAAAAATTTCAATTTTTTTTACCTTTTTGCGCTTCAATAAAAATAAAAACGCGCGGAGGTTTTGCAATGTCGGCATTTAAAAAGATCGTAAAAGCGTTGATAGTTCTCGCGTTGTCGCTCGCGGCGCAAGAAGGAATCGCGACGGCTAATAACGGAGAGACCAAAGTTGTTGAGGAAGAAGAAAATTATCCTTTCACAAAAGCGTCCGGCGGAATAGCGGCGGAAAAAGTCGCCGGCATACGCGTCAAAAGCGGCAAAATAACTTTGCTGAGTTTTGACAGTTCGTATTCTACGGCGGATTTGCCTAAGGACAACGACTTTTCGGACATGGATTTTTTCAGAAAATATCCGAAATTGATGAGCGTCGAACTTGAAGACTTAACCCTGAGCGGAGACATGCTGGAAAATCTACAAAAGTTTTTCCCTCGCGATCTGAAAGGACTTATCGTTCGCAATTGCAAAATAGAAGAAGAAAACTATGAATTGCTGGCCGATATTATAAGAAAACACGAAAAGCTGGAGTCCGTCGGCCTATTTTTTCCGCGATTGCAAGGGAAAGATTCCGAAAACATACTGAGCGCGTTGGAAGCTCGCAAAAACGTAAAAGTCTTGGATATTACCGTTGGAGAACTCACGAGCAAAGGAAGCGAAAATCTCGCGAGTTTAATAGCCGAATCGGCGGAGAAACTGCGCGGACTATCGTTGGGATGGAACAAAATCGTAGGCGAAGACGCGGCGGAATCGTATAAAAAAATCGCCGACGAAGTTCGAAAAATTAGCGAGCTGAAAAAATTAGAAATTGCGATCATGGAATTATCTGAAGACGATTTTAAACATATCGCGGATTTTATCGGCGATCTCGCGGAGCTGCGCTCTTTAAGGCTGTTTTTTGGAAATCTGAAGAATCATAATCACGTGCGGCTGTTTGAAAATGCCGAAATATTAAAAAATTCGCTAGATAAGCTCGTCGAGCTAGAAGAGTTTAACGTAGCGTCGACGGACTTTCCAAAAGACATAATGCAGTTGATAGCGCAGGCGATCGGATCGATGAGTTCTCTGAAAACGCTAAACGTTTCCGGCAACGCGCTTGACGAAAAGAACGCCGCGACTCTTTCGGAATCGATCAAGGCCAACGACTCCATAGTCACTCTCATGGCTAATAACTGCGGCATGGACGCAAAAGCTTTTAACGCGTTATGCAGATCGCTGGCCGGCGTTTCCATACAACACATGTATTTTAGAGAAAATAAAATAAAAGACGGAGCGAAGAGCCTGCCGATAATCAATATGCCGGAAGCTTTAATAATCGATTTTTCCGAAAATGAAATGACTTACGAAGACGCGATGGCGTTTATACAAGCGACCAAAGGGCATGAGAAACTGCATATAGTCAATTTTAAAGGAAATTCTGGAATAGAGTCTCTCAACAACCAAGAAAGAACTATGAAAAACGATCAATTGGTGGAATGGAAAATCAAAAACCAAACGGATCGTCAAATGGCTTTTTTTGGACTGTAAACTGGTTATAAACGCGAATTACCGGATTAAAGGCGTCGCATAAAG
>JAISHN010000023.1 GCA_031262635.1 Holosporaceae bacterium | reverse complement strand
CTGAACGTTCCGAAAAATAAATCCGTCGAATAGTTGCGTTCGATTACCGGCAATACTTTTGGAAGAAATTCGGAATATTCGCTTTGAAACATAGCGGTTTTGACCGACGTATAATTTCGTCCGTCAAACCCTTCAAGCTTTATATTGCTTTCCAACGGTCTATCAATGCCTTCGAAGAACGGAAATCTTTTTAGATAGTACCAATCCGACGCGAGGTTTATGTCGAAACCGCATCTCCAAGTTTCGTCTATATCGTATCGCAGTTTGGAAAACAAATGCCCTCGGTATCCCGATTGTTCTATTTTTCTCAATTTTTTGTTCGCATAATCGCTTTCTCCGACCTCTCTTTTTACGGATTCAACGCCGGTTATGCTCGCGTCTATGTTGAATTCTCCGTTTGGAAATCTTAGACCATAATACGCCCATGCTACGCTTCCTATTTTAGACGTGACGATAGGCTTGAATATAAGTTCTTGAGATTCGGAAATAGACCATAAGTATTTGGGCAAGACGCTAAATCCGCTTCTACTCGCCATGGTGAATTTTGGAACGAGAAAGCCGCTTTTTCTTTTAATATTAGGACTCAAACACGACAAGTATGGCGTGTAAAAAATTGGCGTTCCGAAAAACTCAAACTGCGCGTTTTCATATTCGCTTGAACTTTCTGGATCAAACTCAACGTTTTGAGCTTTTACAGTCCAGCTTACGTTTCCGGCTTCAGAACATTCGTAGCAAGGAGTATAAACGGCGTTTTGCAGTCGGTATTTTCCGTTTTTGATCCAGCATTTAGCCGCCGCTAATCTCGACTTATCCGGCGCGATTATTTTTATATTTTTTCCTTCGCCGTAGGTAAAATCCTTGTTTACGAACATCGAGTCAAAAAAATAGACGTTTTGCTTTTCATCTTTTACGATTACGTTTCCGTCGGCGTAGACGATTTCCTTTTTTTTGTCGTATGTCATCTTATCCGCGGAGATAATCTTGCCGCTATATAGGACGATAACGTTGCCGTTGCAAAAGATATTATCCTTCGCGTACTTGGTATTATCGGAGTTTATGAAAGTAATGTCGTCGCAAAATGCCGGAGAAAAAACCGCTGAAAACAGCAACGCGATCGCGACTCTTTTTTTCACGCTTCTCTCCATACTAACGCGGCGATAGAAAAACACGTCAATACCGCGGGAGCCGCCCAGCAAGCGAGTTCCGGCGGAATCGCTCCGCAATGGGCTAGCGATTCGAGCGCGCTGTTCGCGAATTTCAAAAACGTCGCCGTCGCTATTACTTTTATCGCGACTATGGTTCTCGTTTTGTAGCGATTAATCGGAAAACAAACGACCGCCGCGACTAAAGCGAATAAAAGAAAATGAAAACAGTAAGACAGCAACTTGTGCAATTCCAACTCATACGTCTTTAAAGCGGCTCTGTCTTTTTTTTGAACTTTATAAATTTTATAAAGGCCGTATACGTCTTGTTTTTTTGGAGCTTTTGCGATTAGTTCTATTAAATTCGACGAAATTGCGTTTGGAATTTGCATTGTATCCGCGCTTTTTATTTTATCGTCATTTATAACCGCGACGTTCTTTAAGTTCCAAACGTTTTTTTCTATAGACGCTTGGCGGGCGAAGATTCTAGAGCCGTCTTTCAAATTAAAAACGTTCAGACCTTCAATTTCATCTCCGCAAATGTTTTTTATAAAAATCACCCGACCGCTTTGCGAGCAATCGATCCAAATATCTCTATTGTTTTCGACGGAAGCCCCGCGGGAAGCGTTTTGTTCGTACAATTTTTCCATCCATAGCCCCGCCGGATGAAGCGCGAGCAGCCACGTCGCGGCGATAATCGTCGCGAAGCTTAAGAACGGATACAGAATTTGTTTCGGAGAACGCCCGATCGCTTTTAATATCGTCATCTGATGCGATCTGCACAAATTCCAGAGACAAAGAGCCGCCGCGACAAAGTAGACGTAGCGTAAAACTTCGCAAAAAGTCGAAGGAGTTCTAAGCAGCGATAATTTAATCGCAAAAAAAGTTTCTTGAGCGTTTGATATCGGATATTTTCTCATCACTTCCGCAAAATCGAACAATAAGATCAAAGCGAATACAAAAAGAGACGCAAAAATCGTCGTTCTAAATTGCATTTTGAAAATATATTTAAAAATAGTCTTCTTCATTTTACGATTTTCGATCTCTTGCAATTAACGCCGCCAATATAATTATGGACGCGAATATCAAAATATAATTCAATTTGATGAAATCTGGATTTCTTACGGCGGCGTTGGCGATCCAAAGATAACTCCCCTGAAAGCACATGATAAGCGCCGAAAGAAATATCATTCTCCAATTTGAGCGTTTTCGAGAGTAAGGAGCCAATAGAATCAAGAGATAAGAAAACGCGCAGAATATTCCGGCCAGCAAAGGCGACGTGATTTTTTGGTGAAACAAAGCTCGCTCGGCAGGATCGCTCTTGTCTTTATACAACTCGTTGATAAACTTTTCGTTCGGCTGGGCGGCTTTTCTTTCCGCTTTTAGAATTTCCTTTAAATCGCAATTGTAAGATTTAAATCGCATTATCGAGTTTTTTTTGCTCGTAAAATCGATCTCTATTCGTTCTCCTTCAATTAACGAAAGAGCGTTGTTTCTTATTGTTCCTATTTTTGCAAAATAGCTGTAAGTCTTTTCAGGATTCCGCGAATCGATCACGTATAAATCTCCGAAGAAAAAATTCCCTACGTATTTTTTCGCGTACACGGAAAATCCGTCGTTAGAAAAAATTGCTCCGGCTTTTTCCGGCGGATCGACGTTATTTCTTATTTTAAATTCGAAAGAACGAAACTCTCGCCAAGCGTAGGGCGACAAAAAAGCGTTGCTCGCGTACAAATACGCGATCGCAAGCGCGGCCATGCGAGTAAGAGGAATCAGCATTTTTCTAGGAGAAACTCCCGCCGATTGAAGAGCCGTCAGCTGATTTGATTCGTTGAATCTCTGAAAAACAAACGCCGCGGAAATTCCTAACGCTATCGGCAAAATTACCGCGATTATGTCTACAGACAGATATGAGGTAAATTTCAAAAATTTTGAGAATCCGATTCCGTTTTCATTCAACGCCCATAAATATCTCGACGACTGAGCTATCCACGCGCAAAAAGTAAGCGAAATAGCGGAATATATCGTAGTTCTGAGAATCCTTAAAAATATCGCGTCCGATAACTTGTTCACTCCGACTCCATAGATTCGTGCAGAGTATACATAAGAGAGTCGCGTTTTTCGAGTTTCTAGTTTTATTATTGCGAAGTCGCCCGCTCTTTTAGCCGCGTTATTTAACCGGTAATTTAAGGGCGAACGATTATATTCGCCCTGCGATTTGTCGTCGCCTCAAACTAATTCCGTATAACCTACGAGAAAAGCAGCATTGCGGCGGCAGTCGCGTAAAACAGCGCCTTTTTCAACGCGCTAGGTTTTTGAGAAAATAGACTGACGAGCGTTAGCGCGATCACGCTTGGATACAAAACGTCCAACACAGGAACTAAGAATTTGGTTATCCCTCTAAAATCGAGCAGGGACATTATGAAAGCCGTCGCCGTAGTTCCAAGAAGAATAAATTTGAAATTATCTTCCTTTAATTTTAGCAGAGAATGCAAATACCTTGCGTAAATATCGTTAAGAGCGACGACGGTGGTGAAACACGCCAGCATAACCGTCGCTCCAATGAAAAATGCCGCGTAATTTCCTAAAACGCTCTCCGATATCGCGACAAACATTTCCGACGGATTAACGTTTTTCGTTAAATAAGCGAACTTAGCTCCCATAAAAACCATACCGGAGTATACGGCCGCGAGCAACGCGCACGCGAGCGCTCCAGCCTTTATCGAAACTTTTAGAACGTCTTCGTCCGTCGACTCTTCCGGCATGGTTTTCTTTATCTGTAAGAAAATCATCGACGAAAAGAAGAAAGCCGCTAAAACGTCCATCGTCTGATATCCGGTCGTCAAACCGCCGATAAGCGCCGTCGCGGCGGAGGCTTCTGCGACTCCCGCCGATTCGCCGGAATGCCTTGCGCAGAGAGAAATCAATACGACTAAAAATAGAACTAAAATCGGAGTCAACCATTTGCCGACGACGTCGATCAAACGCTGCTTCTTTAAGCATATGCAATAAGTGGCGACGCAAAATATAACGCTAAAGCATCCGAGCGAGATAGGCGCGACGCGGTTTATTCCGCCGTAAGCTATCGCGACGCATCTCGGCATCCCGCCGAACGATCCCAGCAGCGATAAAGTAAAAAACGGTAGAAAATGTTTTGCAAAAGATCCCGCGCCTCCAAAGAACGACAAGTAGTTTCCTCTGTAGAGTTTTATTACGAAAAGCCCTAAAAATGGAAGGATAATGCCGGTGATCGTTAGTCCGAAAGCTCCGAGCGCCCAGTATTCTCCCGCGCTTTGTCCTATTTGAAGCGGAAACACTAAATTTCCGGCTCCAAAAAACATTCCGAATAATGCGAATCCGTATATGAAAACAAATTTATGCACGATATCTCCTTAAAAAGCGATTTAAACTTAAAATATTCCGCCGCTCCGGCGAAACTAAAAAAAATGAATTGAAAAAAAGAATAATATGGCCGTTAGGCCACAATAACGACCTTGAAAAACGAGCAAGAAATAGAGCGATCCGATAGATTCGCCATTTAAAATCTCTCAATCAACTCGCATTATGTATCATAAACAAACCGGCGACGCAAGTTTGATAGCGAGTTAGCCGCCTATATTTTCGTAAATTCTTCGATAATTATCAATTTTCGATAATTTCACGGAGCCGATATTTTGATACTTATCAAAATCGCGAAACTCGCCGGAATACAGCTTTTCATACTCTGAAAACGAGATTTCTATTCTATCCGCCAGCATTTTTTGATTTTCTTCCGCTCGCAATTCTCGTTTATAGCCTTTGCGAACAACTCCGCTAAAAAATTCTGCGACGCTGCCGGAACCGTAGCTGAAAAATCCGATTCGTTTGCCCGTAAGATCGTCTTTCGCATGATCTAAAAGGGATAAGAAGCAAATAAAAAGCGAAGCCGAACAGCTGTTGCCGATAATCGAACTGTAAATCAGCGTCTTGTCGAGAGACTTATATTTAAACGACTGATTGTTTGCTTTCCGAGCCATTTTGCCGAACGGAGAGTGAAAGCACGCGCAGTCGATATCGGACAGTTTTAGAGCCGAGTTTTTAAAATACCTTTCAAGGCAAATATCTAATGATTTCAGATAATTATACGCAGATAACTTACCGTCGAACAGAGCGTTATCAAGATGAGCGGGGCGCCAGAAATCCATTATGTCGTCGGTATGAACTCCGGCGTAAGGCTCGATCTCCAAAATTCTCGGATTCTGCGAAACGACAAACGCAATCGCCGCACCGCCTTGAGTCGGTTCGCCGGACGCGCTCGGAGGGTATTTTATAACGTCCGATCCGACGATCAAAACCTTCGAACGCGGATTGTTCGCCGCGTAGGATTCCGCAAGACGCAAAGCCGCCGCGGCCGAATAGCACGCCTGTTTTAGATCGAACGCGCGGCAATCTTCTCTCAATCCCAAGAATTTATGAACGTATATGCCGGCAGATTTAGATAGATCGAACGAAGACTCGGTAGCGAATATCAAAAGATCGACGGCGTTTTTATCTTCGATCGATGAAAGAGCTTTTCTCGCCGCGTCAATCGCTATCGTGACGATATCCTCGTTCGGCGGGAAAACGGCCATTTTCGTTTGCCCAATTCCAAGACAATATTTCTCGTAACTTACGTCGCGATGTTTTGCAAGCGTCTCTAAACTCAAAAAATATTTCGACGTAGAAAACGCGATCGAATCGATTCCTATTGTCATTCTATTATTTTCTTTCTAATCCAATGTGGGCTTTCATCAATTCGCCCTGGTTGCCGAGAGCCGCCATGAGCGAAAGCTCCGCGCAGAGGACGGCGGACGCGGTCAGAGCCGCTAGTCGTTTAGACGAATCTGGATCGGACGGTCTGCATCCCATTAGCTCGAGATTTTTTGCGGCGAACGGCTGATTCTTGCCGTTTCCAATCGTCCCGACTATAAGATTCGGCAGATTTACGGAAAAATACAGATCGTCGCCGGAAACTTCCGCGAAGGTAACGCCTTGGGAGGCTTCGACAACGTTTGCCGCGTCCTGTCCCGTCGCTAAAAATACCGCGAGAACGACGTTCGCGTAGTGAGCGTTCGCCGTTCGAACGCCGCCGGACAAAACGCTTCCGACTAAGTTCTTTTTGACATTCAACTCCGCGATTTTTTCGGGAGTAGTTTTTAAAATATTGAGACATACGTCGCGAGGGACAAAAATTTCCGCCGAGACGCGTTTTCCTCTTCCTAAAACGCCGTTTATCGCCGACGATTTTTTATCGACGCAGTAATTGCCGGAAACGGATACGTATTTCGCGTTCTTAAAACGGGCGAGGACGTATTTTGCGACCGCGTCTGCCGCGTATGTGACCATATTGTGTCCAGACGCGTTTCCGGTTTCGATCGCTAGGCGAACGTAAAGCGTTCGTCCGACGTTTTCTATAGATAAATCTCTGAATTTTGCGTAACGGCTTGTTTTTTCAACGGCTTCCGCAATTGATTTTTTGTCGGCTTCGATCGCGGATTTACAGGATAACGCGGATTTGAGATTGTCCGCTTCTATAATTATCGATCTCGTCATAACGTCGTCGACGACGCTTGCGCGTATGCCTGAAGTCGCTTGCGAGACTAACGCTCCTCGCTTCGTCGAATTCCACAACGGAGCTTCGAACGTTGCGAGCGGAATATAACAAAGCTCTTCTGCGCCGTTGCGGTTTATTTTAACGGGACCGATTATTTTCGTCGGAATAACGGTCTCAAGTTCGCTATTTTTGAATTCCATGCTTTTTCGAGCGTCCGGCTGATTTTGGGAGGCATGTTAGCGCAAATTTAGCGATATTAACATCGCGCATTGTTTGAAAGATTGATCAATAAAAATGACTTAGCGACCGCTTTTTCTTGATATGACGTTCGACGCTCGGTGGAAATTCTCGACGAATTCGTTGCCGCAGGTTTCCATATCTTGAGCTTTGCCAGTCCACGCGATATTTCCTTTGTTCAGTACGGACACGCGATCGGCTAAAAATTCCGCGACTTTTAGATCGTGAGTAATTGTGAGAGCCGTAACTCCTAGAGATTTGATTGTGTCGTTGAGCAGATTGCAGATGACTCCGCCGGTAATTGGATCAAGGCCGGAAGTCGGCTCGTCGAACAGTAGAATTTCCGGTTCGACGGCGATCGCTCTAGCTAAAGCCGCGCGTTTTTGCATACCGCCGGAAATTTCCGCGGGATATAAATCGAAGACTCTTTTTTCCAATCCGACGGCGAGCAGTTTTTCTTCGGCGATTTTCCTGCACTTGGCTTTATCAGAGTTTACTTGGTTTGCTCCGAAGATTACGTTTTCTATGATCGTCATAGAGTCGAACAACGCGTTTCCTTGAAATAATATGCTGAATTTTCGCAAATACTTCTGTCGGCATTTTTTGTCTTTTACGCTTATTCCGTCGACTAAAATATCGCCGGACGTTATTTGCAATAGTCCAAGCAGGCTTTTCAGCAAAACCGATTTTCCGCAGCCGGACTGCCCTAATATTATATGCGACTCGCCGGCTTCTATCTTTAGCGAGACTCCGTTTAAAACCCGAAGACCGCCTTCAAACGTCTTGCAGACGTGATCAAAAATTATTTTACTCATGTTCCAAAAAACAACGCCGTTAATAGGTAATTTAAAATCAATATGCCGATGCAGGAAGAAACGACCGCGCTCATAGTCGCGTTTCCGACTCCTCTAGCTCCGAGATCGCTGTAAAATCCGTGGTAGCAGCCGAAGACTGTTATAGCTAATCCAAATACGGCCGCTTTGACCAGGCCGGAAATAACGTCGATCGCCGCCATATTTTGTATTGTCTGATTAATATATGATCCGGCGGAATAGCCGAGCAGCGTCGTCGAGACTAAAAATCCGCCCATGACTCCGATAATATCCGCAATTAACGTTAGAAAAGGAATAGTTAAAACTCCGGCGATAATTCTTGGAGCGACGAGAAATTTAAACGGGTCTACGCGAAGAGTCGTCAACGCGTCGATCTGCTCGCTGACTCGCATCGAGCCAAGTTCGGCGGCGATAGCCGAGCTAACGCGACCGGCGACCATTAATCCGGCGAAAACCGGACCTAATTCGCGGGTAATTCCTATAACTACGACAGTCGCGACCGCTCCTTCGGCGTTGAATCTTGTGAATCCGACAAACATCTGCAGAGCTAACGCCATTCCGACGAAAACCGCCGTTAATCCGACGATTGGCAGCGAATAAAATCCAATTGCGACCATCTGACGAGCGATTTCTTTGAAATAAAACGGCGGAGCGAAGCAATTTCTTACGCCGTTTGCCGCGAATATTGAAACTTGTCCAATTTCGCCTAGGGTCGCAAGCGCGTATTTCCCTAAAGTCGCCAACGCTCGCATTGTCTCGCCCTCCTAAAATCCGCCGATTGCAAAGTAACAACGCCATTACGTCGCGTCAAGATTGAAAGAAAGAATCGCCTTTAACGCTTCATGGATTAACCTTATTTAATCGGTCGCGTATTCGTATTTTCTTAGAAGCGTAAACTTTTCATTAACCATTCTCAATTTATCTTAACGTCATACGATTATCGCGTTGGGCGGATAAAATGAAGTCTTTTGTTCAGTGGCACGAGGGAATGTTGTTGTCCCCTCATCATTTTCAGCAGTCAAACTGCTATATCCAGAATTTGCTAAGCGTTTTTAGCTCCGCGATATCCGCTTTCGGCTATGGAATCTGCGAGCTAAAGGTCGACACGTCGGCGTTGGCTTCCGGCGTGGTAAGAATTTTGAGAGCGCGAGGGATTTTTCAAGACGGACTGCATTTTGATTTCGACGCGGTTCGCGATCAGATTCTGGAAAGAAATCTTACGGACTATTTCGCCGTCGATAACGCGGCCGTAAAAATTTATCTTGCCGTTCCGGCTCGTCGAGACGGAGAAAATCTGCTGACGGGAGATATGGCGAGATATTATTCAGCCGAAGTCGAAAATATCCGCGACGAAAACACCGGCGAGAACGCGATAAACATTCCCGTCATAAAACCTCGCATGCGATTGCTGTTAGAAAAAGAAATCGACGCTCGCTACGTTAGTTTTCCGATATTTGAAGCGGAAAAATCGATAGACGGCGGAGTCGTTGGAACAAACTTTCTGCCGCCTTACGTTTCTCTTGACGAACATTCGAAGATTGTCGAGATATGTCGGGAATTGGCTCAGGTCGTTAGAAGTAAAGTCTCGTATTTCTCGGATCGAAAGGATAATTACGCCAGAACTGAGAGCGACGAAACTATGGCCAGCCTGCGTTTGCTGATCCAAGCCGCGCTGCCGCTGGAGGCGATTATTCGCATAAACGGGATTCATCCTTTTGAAGTATATAAATGCGTTCTGACCGCGATTTCAAAAATTATCTCAATAAATCCGACTCAATTAATTCCTAGATTGCCGGTTTACGATCACAACGATTTGTTCAAGACGTTCGATTCTTCGATTAAGTACGCCAAAGATATTCTGACGGCCATGAAGCAGCGGTACGACATAGTTCATTTTGAGAAGGAAGGCAATGTTTTCAAGTTGCAAATGACGAAAGAGCAGCTGGAAAAAGAAGAAATCGCCGTCGGCATACAAAAAACGTTCGCTCAATCGGACGACGAGATTTTGGCTTGGATTGCCGGAGCGCAGATCGCCAGCGAGTCCATGCTTCCGCTTATCCGCGACAAACGCGTCCTCGGAGCGGAACGCAGAATTTTGGAGAGGGGAGCTTACATAACGCAGCCGAGCGGAATGACGATAATCTCGATAAAAACGAAGACGACATATATAAGACCGTCGGAAAAACTGTGTCTGTTGAATTTATCTCAAAACGAGCAGCCGGAAGGAGCGATCCTGTATGCGGAGCGGTGAAGATACGAGAAAAACCAAAAAAGCGACCTCGGCTCTTGGCGAGATGTTCGGCGATTTCTGCTTAGAGCTTTTCGCCGCGAAAAAAGACGTTGAGAACGATCGCGCGAACATAGATTTTAAAGCGATACACAAATCTATGAAAGCTCTTTTAAAAGCGTCTTTGGAGTCAGAAAAGAATTTGTCGTTCGAAGGCTCCGCGCGAGAAGTCGTTTACGTCATGGCGGCTCTTGCGGACGAAATATTTTTGAACATGGATTGGTCTGGGAAAAAATATTGGGAAGAAAACATGACGGAGTCGTTTTTTTTCGGAACGCAAATCGCCGGAGAAGAAGTTTTTAATAGAATAAACGACCTTATGATAGAAAAAGATCCTTTATCCGCGGAAAAAGCCGAGATTTATTTGAAGGCTTTATCTCTTGGATTTAAAGGGAAATATCGAGAAGCCGACGACGAGCGAATAGGGATAGATTCGTACAGAAACAATCTGTTTAAGTTGATCGCAAAAAATGATAAGTCCGCGGTTTTAACGGGATATCGTTTATTTCAAAAAGAATATACGCGCGTTATCCCGACTATTCATCGCGCGCTTCTGCCGGACGGCGCGATCATAAGTTATATCTGCGCGTTTTTTATTTTTATGTTTTTGGTTATCAGCTCTGTGGTTTGGGCGTTTGAAACAAGAGATCTTCGTCAACTGCTGAGCGAAATAGATAAAATCGCTTTACGAGGATAGACTATGTCGGCGGCGACTTCGGCTCTTCCAAAGATTCCTGCAATTCCGAAAGGCGTAGACGTTTTAAGCCTTAAAGATTTAGCTTTGGATAAAATATCGCTGATACCGCCGGATTTAATGCCGATAATCTCGCTCGGCTTAATAATTATCGGATTCGCGTTGATCGTCGTTTTTTTCGGCGTGTGTATAGCTTACGTAAACGCAAAGCCGAAGTCTGTGATAAAACGCGACGTTAAAAAAAACGACGACGCTGTTCCGGCGAGAGTTCGTCACGAAGACTTACCGATAATTTCCGGCAGATTGGGCGAGATTCTAACTCTACTCGGAATACTAAACGCGGGACCGGTGACTAAAATCTTTTTTAAAGTTTTGGAAATCATGAAAAACAGCGCATATGATATTCGCTGGAGGTATAAGCTGCCTTGCTTCATGCTTGTCGGAGCGGACGGAAGCGGAAAAACGACTCTGCTCGATAGTTTGAACTTCGAAGCTCTTACGTCGGATAAATCCGCGGCGGACAATATGTGGAAGCTGTTTCAAAACGGAGCGGTTTTTGA
>JAISHN010000076.1 GCA_031262635.1 Holosporaceae bacterium | reverse complement strand
AAGCTATGGCGACTATCCGGTGCAAGACTTCGGGGCTTATTCCGGCCGCGTTCGCCATTTCCAGATATCTTGCTCCCAGCGTTTCTAACGCGATGCTCAATCCGCCGGAAGCCGAACCGGTTATAGCGGACAGAGCGCCCGCCGCGACGGAACTGGAAATAATCGGATTTCCAGCGGACAAGGATAAAATCCAATCTCTGATTACCGCAAAGCTCGGCAGACTGTTTATAACGGCTCCGTACCCGACGACGGACGCGGTGTTAAAAATCGGGGCTAGAGATTCCGCCGCGCCTTTGTTTATACAGGTCGTTATGTCGATTTTTCTATAGTTGGCGGCTATGATAAAAACTATGGCGAAAAAAACCGCGACTATTATCGCCCAGTTTCCCGCGACGGTTTTTATATCGACCGCGCCGTATTTTTCATTTTGCAAATAAGACGTATCTATGCTCGGAAACGCGTAATTCACGCAAATGTAATTTATGAAAATAACGATGAAAACCGGAAAGACCGCAAGCCAAAAATTCGGCAATTTCTTTCGAGAAATTTGCATAACATTGTCGACGTGATCGCCGTATCCTTCGCCGGTTAATCTCGCTCGCTTCGTTCGATAATTCAGCCACAACATGCTCAGCGCGAACGACAAAATCGCCGCGATTATTCCAAGTCCAGGAGCGGCGAAGGCGTTCGTTCCAAAATATTGAGACGGGATGACGTTTGGGATCGCGGGAGATCCCGGAAGCGAAGTCATCGTAAAAGTAAACGATCCGACCGCGGCCGCGCACGGCAGCAATCTTTTTGGAGCGTTAGATTTTCTAAACAACTCCACGGCGATTGGATAAACGGCAAAGATAACGACGAACAGCGACACTCCTCCGTAGGTCAGCGCGGCGCAGGACAACACGGTCGCTAAAACAGCCTTCTCCGCTCCGACTTTTTTAGATATGTAATTCGCGATGGATAGAGCGTATCCCGAGCTTTCCATGATTTTTCCAAAAACCGCGCTCAGCAAAAACAGCGGGAAGTAGATCGTCGCGTAATCGCCTAGTTTCACCATAAAAATCTGGGTGTAGTTGGCCAAAAGCGACTCTCCCCCGCTCATGAAAACGGCGAACAAGGCCAACATAGGCGCCAATATGAGAATCGAAAAACCTCTGTAGGCGAGAAACATCAGAAGCGTCACCGATAAAAGAATGCCGATTGTTCCCATGCCATTTTCTCCGCAAAATAATTTTTAAAATTATAGACTCGTCAAGTTGACGTTTAGTTAACGCGAATACCCGGTTTTATAAGTCGCCGCGTGCTTCAAGTATAATATTTCCCGTTTAAACCATTTTTATCGGCCAATCCTTCCGGCGATCTAATATTGCGTAAAACGGTTTTGAAGATTAGAATTATTAGCAGTTAAATTGAGGTATAAATATGAGAAAAAATATAGCGTTTGCCGCGTTGGTCGGCATTCTATTAGTCACGGGATGCGCGAGAGATTTTTCTTCGTCGAGTTACGAAGAGTCGGAAGTAGGCTCCGCCGCTGAAACGTACCCTTGTACGGTAGTCAGCGTTTGTAAGGTGAAAATTAACGCCAAAGACAGCGGAGTTGGAACTGTTGCCGGAGCGCTTGTTGGAGCGGCTGCCGGAAGCCAGTTAGGCGGCGGGAACGCTCGTTTCCTCACGGGCGGTTTAGGCGCTCTAGCAGGCGGAGTCGGCGGCCATTACGCTGAGAAATCTATGATGTCTCAGGAAGGCTACGAGTATACCGTAAGCATAGACAACATGCAGAACGACAGCATAGTAATCAGCAAAACTCGAGACGGCAAAGCTTCTTCTAGAAAAACCATCGAGCGTAAATCAGGCGATGCTTTAAGAACTGTAGTACAAGGACTTGACGTTTATATTGCTCCAGGCAGTCCAGCGTATCTGAAGATTGATCCTAACGGGCGTTCGAGAGTCGTTCCTCGGTAATATGCCTCAAATACTCGCCCCCGACGACGAAAACATAGAGCGCGCGGCTGAAGTTCTTCGTCGCGGGGGAATCGTCGCTTTTCCGACCGAGACGGTTTACGGACTCGGCGGAAACGCCTTCGACAATGCGTCTATTCTCAAAATATACGCTTGCAAGGGACGTTGGGAGTCAAAGCCTTTGAGCGTATGTTACCCAAATTTTGAAAGCGCTTGCGAAGACGTTGAAATCGACGATCGGGCATTGCTTTTAGCGGAAAAATTCCTTCCAGGACCGCTTACGATCGTACTAAAACGCCGTCTGTCGTCAAAAATATCGCAGTTATGCTCGGCTGGACTGGACACGCTAGGCGTAAGAGTTCCAAATAACGCGATTGCGTTGAAATTATTGGAAAAATTATCGTTTCCGCTGGCTCTTCCGAGCGCGAATAAATCAGGAGAAAGAAGTCCGATTTCCGCGGAAGACGTTTTTGAGAATTTTCAAGAAAACGACGATTTAGTCATTCTCGACGGCGGCCGTTGTTCCGTTGGAATAGCGTCTACCATCGTCGATTTAGCAAGCGACAAAATCATCAGAGTCGGAGCTATATCCGCAAATCAAATAAGAGATGTTCTTCATGAAAATTCTTGACGTTTTTCGATCGTCGTTATCGTTAAGCCGTTTCATTTTATCGGCTTTTTTCTTCTTTTTTTCCGCGACTTTTACGCTCGATTATGACGACGCGGCCGTTTATGTAATAAATCTCGATCGTTCTCCCGATCGCATGAAAAAAATGGAAAAGCAACTGAAAAAACTAGGCGTGAAGTTCCGCAGATTCAAGGCGATCGACGGACTGAAAGATATAACTATTGTAAACGGCGCAACCGGAAAATTTGATAGTGAAAGTTTCTCATTTTTTGGTATCTTTACATTAGTATTTTATTTATAATGACCCGCTAAACTAAAAAGATTGTTGAATTAAGAGCGTATTATGTTGGATAAGTTTTTAAAGTCTATTTTTGGCTCTCACAACGACAGAGTCGTAAAGAAATTTTTCAAGCTCGCGGAGCAGGCGAATTCTTTCGAGCCTTCTATGATTCCGCTTTCAGACGAAGAGCTGCGAGGAAAGACCGGCGAGTTTAAAAAGCGTCTATCGGAAGGGGAAACTCTGGACGATATTTTGCCAGAGGCGTTTGCGGTAGTCCGCGAAGCGTCGAAAAGGACTTTAGGCTTGCGACCGTTCGACGTTCAGTTCGTCGGAGCGATCGCTTTGCACAAGGGCATGATCGCAGAGATGAAAACCGGAGAAGGAAAAACCCTCGTGGCGGCGATCGCCGTTTATCTGAACGCTTTGGAAGGCAAAGGCGTTCACGTCGTCACCGTCAACGACTATTTGGCGCGACGAGACGCGGAATGGATGGGGAAGATTTACAAATTTCTTGATCTCACCGTGGGAATTATCGTGCATGGTCTAACGGATCAAGAGAGAAAAGAGCAGTACGCCTGCGACGTTACTTACGCTACAAACAACGAACTGGGTTTCGATTACTTACGCGACAATATGAAATTTTACGCGCAGGAATTAGTCATGCGGCCGTTCAATTACGCCATAGTCGACGAGGTGGACAGCATTTTGATAGACGAAGCCCGCACTCCGCTGATTATTTCTGGAGCGGCGGAAGATTCGGCCGATTTGTATATAAAAGTCGACGCGGTAATCCCGAGTCTCGTGAAGACCGATTACGAAGTCGATGAAAAACATCGCTCAATCACTCTCACTGAGGAAGGAAACGTTCACATAGAGAAGTTGTTGACTGAAGCTGGGTTGATGCAGACGAATAACTTGTACGATCTGCAGAATATCGCCCTCGTTCATCACGTCAACAATGCGCTGAAAGCTCACCACCTATATAAACGCGACGTAGATTATATCGTCAAAAACGGCAAGGTAATTATCATCGACGAATTCACCGGCAGAATGATGGAAGGACGGCGTTATTCCGACGGACTACACCAAGCGATCGAAGCGAAAGAAAAAGTCAAAGTAGAGATGGAAAACCAAACGTTGGCTTCTATTACTTTCCAGAACTTTTTCAGAATGTATAAGAAGTTATCGGGCATGACCGGAACGGCGGCCACGGAAGCGCAAGAACTTTCCGAGATTTATAAAGTCGAAACTTTAGTGATCCCTACAAACGTGCCGGTCGCAAGACAAGACCTCGACGACGAAGTTTATAGAACCGCTCGCGAGAAATACGACGCTATTATCAAGCTTATTAACGAATGTCACGTTAGAAAACAGCCGGTTTTGGTTGGAACGGTTAG
>JAISHN010000039.1 GCA_031262635.1 Holosporaceae bacterium | reverse complement strand
TCCTCGCCAACGTCTCCGATATCAACCCTTTGTTCGTCATCGTCTATTCCCTCCATTCTTAGTTAGTTAACTTAACCAAAAATGTAACGAATTACTTGACTTCTACAGCGATGACGTAAAAAGGCGTTTTAGGATAACGAGAATTCTTGATATCTCCGCTCTAAATCGATTCTTTTAATCCTTTAGGCGGGTTTTTAAAACGAACGAAAAACGCGCTCAGGAATTCACAACGTCCTGAAAACCGGCGGCGTCTAACGCGGCTTCCGGCGGTTTTTTCTCTGATTTTAGCGGAAGAAAGCAGACGACGCTGGTTCCCGATCCGGCGGTCGAGCTGATTCTCAGCGTTCCGCCGCAGGATTCTATTAGCGACTTCGCAAAAGGCGCGCTCGCTCCGTCGCTCGTTTCAGCTCTGATAAAACCGCGAGATCGTTTGGAATTTTTCACGTCGCCGCGAGAAAAGCGCGCGTCTTTTATAATAATCTTCAATTTTTCCTCGTCGGCCGCGACTATTATGTCTATTTTCCCCTCCTGCGGAGCGGCTCGCAGCGCGTCGGTCAGTATGGCGTACACGGCTTGTTTTACGCGGGTTTTATCTCCGGCAAACTCTACTTTTTGCTCGGGATAAGTCTTTATTAATCCAATGTCTTTTTCTTCTATTCTTTTTTCGAGGTTTGCGAGGACTTCTTCTATAGCGTCGGTTATCGAAAATGAAGAAACGTCGAGATTAGCGGAATCTAAATCCGCGGCGCTCATTTCAAGCAGGTCGTCGAGGAGTCGGCGAAGCTGAACGGCCGCCGCGAATATACATTGACAGTGCTCCAGCTGCTTTTCGTTTAAAACTCCAAAATATTGACGAAGCATCAGTTCGGAGAAGCCGATTAACGCGCTAAGCGGCTCTTTAAGCTCGAGCGAAACGCCGGAAACGAATTCGAATCGCTGTTCTTTCGCCGTCTTTAACGCCGAGTCTCTTTCGATTTTCGTTTTTTCAAGCTCGCAACTGCCGGTTATATCTACGAAGCTGTGCATATGAGATCCGTCGGGCAGCGGAAAGTAGGAAAACAGAATCGTCGAGCCGTCTTTTTTTCTTAGTTTTCCGGTTTTGACGATCCTGTCTGTCAGAGCGCTCACGGCGTTTTCGCGGAATTCTTTCCAATCTTCGTCGTAATCTAAATCGTCTTTTATAAGATCCAGGGTTTCCGAGATGTGCGTTCCCTTAGGAGCGCCGTCGCCGAGCTTCCAGATTTTTTTCATAGCGTCGTTTGCGACTTTTAACCGATTGTCGCTGCCGTAAATTGTTATTCCCTCGCAAAGATTGTTCACAATCTCTTTTTGAGCCGCTAGGAGCGAGTCGTTTCTACGCTGCAGCGAGAGAGAATCGGTAACGTCCTCGTAAATAAACAGCAATCCGCCGAGAGGATACGGAGCGATCGTCAGACGCAGCGTTTTTCCGTTAGGAAGATGCGCAAGCTCCTGAGTGGGGCCTGAAAGAGACTTAAACAACGCAAGTTGAGTCTTCTTAAACGCTTGATAATCCGCTTGTTCCGGCAATTGGCGATTATTTCTCAATTCGTCCAGAGTTTCGCCGTAAGTCGGCTTTGAACGCAGCCATCCGACCTCTAATTTCATGAGTCGCCGGTACGCGTCGTTGAAGAACGTCAGACGCGTATTTTCTCCGAATATAGCGATCGCCGTCGATAAATTTTCTAGAACTTCGCAGTTTGCAGCCTCCGCTTTGTCCAAATTTGCCGCCAGCGCTTCCTCGGAAGTTATGTCCGTCGCATAGCCGATCAATCCGCCGCCGTTCGTCGGACATTCGCGCATCGAGATTTTCTTGCGAACTCCGTTTACGGAAATGGATTGCGATATTGTTTGCGGCCGAGCGCTTTTCTTAGCGTTTTCGGCTAGAGAATGCCCCTGGCCGAACAAATTGCCCGGGGCTAGCGGCGCGTTGTCGGCCGTAATTTTTTCGACGCTAACGTTTAAATAATCCGCGTAAGTTTGGTTGCAATATATGATCCTCAGATTCCTATCGCGTCTCCAAATCGGAAGCGGCAAAGCGTCGAGAATTTCTCGCATAGAATTTTCGCGTTTTTTTGCCTCCGCCAGCTCTTTCTCCGCGGAGTTGACGAAATTGAATTCCGCCGTGATATTGGAGCACCATAACGCAATTGTTTCAAGGCCGTTTACGATCATGCGAGAGCCGCGAACTTCGATCTCGCTTCCGTCCGCGGCGGTTTTTACTACTAACTTGAAATTTAAGCCTTGTTTTTTCAATCTGTTGAAGTCGAGAGATAAATCTCCCGCGTCGTCTGAATCGACGGCCGCTAAAATGTCGGATATGTAAATGTCGCCCATTTTTTCGATTCCAAAAAACGATCTTAGTTTTTTAGAAGAACCGATGTATTCGTTGTCTATATTCCACGCGATCCATCCGTCCGGCGAACACGACAACGCCGCCTGATAATGGCATAAAATGTCTCTGTATCGCGCGAAATCATACCTTGCTCCGTAGACGCTATTTAAGAGAAGAACCGCCGAGATCAGCAGCGACGCGGTCGTTAAAACGCTAGAGTTTGAAAATATAAGAGCGACTATCCCGAAAATCAGGAAGGCTAGACCGATTAAATCTGATTTAGACCAAGTTTTCATAAGCAACTCTTTTATGTATTATCAACATATTAGAATTATAAAAACAAGTATAAAAATTATATTAATTTTTAATTAAATATTTTGTAATTAACTATCCGCGGGCGCTAAAACGGCTCCGTCGCTACTCTAGTTTGATAGCAAGCGGTCATTTATCTTTAATTTTTTATAAAAACGCCAGTTTTTTTTACGTATCGTTAACTAATTCCCTATAACTTGTTCTCATAGTTTTGATTATGGAGTGAAAATATGAAAAAGAGAGTAACGGGTAAGATAATGGCGATCGGAATTTTAGCGTTTGCGGCCGCCGTTTTCGACGCGTCGGCGATCCTAAAAATCGGACAAAGCTCGGCTTTGCAATCAGACTTAGGAGCGGCTTATGGAATCGGAGTAAAAGGAACGCTAGAGCGAGCGGCAAAATCGATCGACGAGTTAATAAAAGTCTTCGCAAATTTGATAAAGCAAATTGAGACTACCAACTCTAAATACGAACTCGCGACCGCCGAGGAACTTAGAGAAATAAAAGCCGCTCAAAAAGACCTAACGTCTCTTAAAAAACTCGTGGAATTAGCTAGGGATTCTAAAAGAAAAGAATTAGAAGCGACAAAATTAACCCTAACTTCTTTGCCTCAGCTACTCGCTTCTCTGGAAAAAGTAGTAAGAAGGGCGAAAGTTGAAGAATTGGACGAAGGAAAATTCCGCGATAAAGCGATTGTAGCCGCTCATAAGAAAAAAGAAGCCGCGCAGAAAGCCCTAGAGGCTGCGGAAACAAGTCTAAGAAACGCTTCGGCGGGCGTTAGAGCTTCTGTTCAACAATTTAACGACACAATTAAAGGCATAACCTTCAATGGCGTTGAAATTCCAAAGCTTAAAGTTGATCAAGCAGAAGTTGCTCAGAGCAAGGCGATATTGAAGATTGAAGAAACATTTGGACAGATAAGAGTTCTCGAAGAACAGATTGGAAGGTTGCAAGCCGTAATGTCTAACGATCGCCTTCAAGAGACTGAAGACGCGTTCGACGCCGGACAGCTTCCAGACGCCGGAGCGCAGGAACCGCCGGCGACCTCAACGCATAGACGTCGTCATCATAGCAGAAGATCGCAGTCTACGAACGATATCGCTAGGCCAGTCGGAGACGCTGATCATCTAGGTTCCGACACAGACTCATATTCAACCGCCGCGCCTACAAGACGCAGTCTTTCCAGAACAAATTCGATAAGATCAGTCGAGTCAATCATGCCAAGCTCGGATGAAGAGCCGGAAGAGGACGGATACTGAGGATAGCTAGGTTGAGTTAGGAAGAATTTTGTTCGTCGTCCCTTTCCATCATCCTTGCTTCTGTTCCTCTCGTCATCCTGAGCGCAGCGAAGGATCCATACGGCGAGTACGCCGGAAAAGCGCGTGGATCCTTCGTCGGGCAAGCCCTCCTCTAGGATGACGGAGAAAGAAGCTTCGCGCTTCTAGCAACGGCTTATTGCGGAGTAAAAAGCTCTTGTTTCAACAAAAATAGCCTCATACTGCTCGTCACATTTTTCCTAACACAGCCTAATTGTATAATCGCATCTTACCTCCAAATCAGGAGTTGCTAGGAAAAATTAACAAAACATAAGGTTGTTTTTTTTTTTTTGAATTATGATTAGACTCTGTTATTGAATTTACTTGAGGAATAGAAAGGTTCCGAAGAAGAGGAGGCTTTGCAAATGACGAAAGTCTCATTTAATTCAATGCGATATCTTTAAGCGGTTTTATACTTTTTTCTATTTCTTTTCTATATGCCGAGGCGACTTCTTTAGCGTCCGCGAGTTGTTTCTTCGTGACGTATTGAGCGGATACTAGAGCGATAATGACGACGTATTCTTCTATAGCCTCTTTAAAGAGAATCATCGTGCGGCCGCAGCGACCGGAGAAATATTGTTCCGCTATCGATAAAGTTTGGTCGTTTTTTTCTTTTGAAGACGCGAATTTAAAATTTGCTTTAGGGCATTTTTCGACGAACAAATTTATGTTGCAAGGTTTTGCCGGCAGTTTTTCTTTATTGTTTTGCAAGAAAACAAATATCGCGGAATCGGCGGAGTTAAAGCTGGTTCCGGCCGGCCATAAGACTCCTATCAATCCGTTTTTCCCGTTGAAAGTTCGATACCCCCAGTCGTGTGGATCTTTGATCACAAATTCGTTTCTTTCGTCAAAATCGGGAGTCGCGATCGGAACGCCGCGACACGTAAAGTTCGTAAAGAGCGTCGCTAAAAGAAATAAAACAAATCTTACCATAATCGCCTCTCGTCAATCGGGCCGCTATAACCGATTTTGAAACTAAGAACGCGCCGGCAGACTGTTTTTCTAATCGACGACGTTTTCGCCGTCTCGCTCGCCGCGTCTTTTCGTCAAAATCTCTCTGTCTCTCTAAGAAAAAATGCCTTAAATCTCAACGCGTTCGTCGATAATTCGGCGTTTCTCGGAAAGGCTTCAAGGTTTTTACGGCCTTACAAATAAATTGTATTGAATAAAAATAAAAAAACCGTTAATCAGAACGACTTATCAAAAAAATTTCTTGACTAACTCCGATTTTAGGCAGACTTTGCGGCGAGCGCGCATTTTATAGCGCCAACCAGATACAGCGATCCGGTGACTACTATCAGATCGTTTTCATTTGAATCCAGAACGGCCGCGTTTAATGTTTCAATCGGATCGGAAGACGAGAATTCGGCGCGCTTCAAAAAAACCTCGTCGTAGCCTTTAAGCGGCAAAGTTTTAAGAGGAGTTTCCGTTAAATAAATACGAGAGTTTTTGAAGTTCGACAGTTTGCGCAGCATTTCAAAATGGCTTTTATCGTGACAGATTCCAACGACAAAACGAAGCTCTTTAAAACGGTAAAACTGCAGTATTTCTAGCAGGCTTTCGATTCCCTGTAGATTATGATCGCCGGATAAAAAAACGTCGCGGTTTTCCCACTCGACTTTTTCCATACGTCCAGGCCACTCTATTTTGGAGATTGCCGGCAAAACGGGCGCGACGTCTCCAAGCAAGTTGTCGCAAACCGTAGCCGCGAGGGCTATATTCTGAGCGGCTCTGCGGCCTTGCATTTTCATTGGGAAATTTCCCCAAGGAAGTTTTATTTCAAAGACGGGATATTTGCCGGTCGTATTAACGTCTAAATCAAACGAACGTGATTCTATAATCTCAGCGTCGCGTTCTTTTGCGGTTTTTCGAGCTAATTCCGCGACTTCCTTGTCGTCGAAACTTGCGTGAAAAACTTTTCCGCCGTCGGAAATTATGCCGAACTTATTTCTCGCTATTTCTATAATACTATTGCCAAGAATCGCTTCATGATCCATGCCCAATCGCGCTATTACGCTAATATTGTGAGGAATTGCGTTCGAAGCGTCGTATGTTCCCCCGAGTCCGACTTCAAAAATCGCGTAGTCCGTTTTTTTCATCTTAAAAAAGCAATAGGCGGACATTAGCGTGAGATACTCAAAATAAGTCGGGTTAAAATCTTGGATTTTTTCTCGAACTTTTTGCAACGCCTCGCAAAAATCTTCGTCGGAAACGTCTTGTCCGTTAAATTTTATGCGCTCGTTTATTTTTACAAAATGCGGACTTGTGTTGAAACCTACGCTCTTGCCGGCCTCTAATAACAACGTCTGCAACGCGGCGCATGTCGTTCCTTTTCCATTAGTTCCGGCGACCAATATTACTTTTGACGGATCGATCTCTAAATCAAGCCTTTCCAGCATGCGTTTTATTACGTCGACGCCGTTTTTTTGTCTTTCTAAGAAATGAACCGCTTCTTCTATTGTCATGGTTTTTATCATATTGCCGTTTCACTTGAAAAACAATGAAAAGAAAGAATAGGGATTATCCAATTAAGATAGAGTATATATAATAGGGGGAGATAAATGGACTTCCTCCACCCCATCGTACCTGGAAAGAGACCCGATAGCGTCGCGCGCGTTCAACATCGCTGAAAGACGACTCTCTCGTCATTCTTGCGAGCGAAGCGAGGATCCAGGAAAAAAACTCTGGTTTCTCAGGTCATTAGCCTAAAAATAACGATTCCAATTTTTCCCCTCATTCTTACTCTGCAAGCCAAAAGATCCGAACGATTTAGCCTCGTCTTTTAGGCACTGGATACTCGCCGCGCTTCACTTGCAAGGTTCATGGGGTGGAGTAAGGAGGGCTTGCCCGACGAAAGATCCACGCGCTTTTCCGGCGTACTCGCCGTCTGGATCCTTCGCTGCGCTCAGGATTGTAGAAGTCAACTAATTCGATACATTTTTTGGGATATTATTAATAGAGCTATGAGGCCTATGTTCGTTGTAATAAGCCAAGAACCTCAACAGCTCGTTTTTCAGATCGTCCAGGTTTTCGTACAACGCGTCTTCGATAA
This sequence comes from Holosporaceae bacterium, assembly GCA_031262635.1. GTDB lineage: Bacteria > Pseudomonadota > Alphaproteobacteria > UBA3830 > UBA3830 > JAIRMQ01. The sequence continues at coordinate 111 of JAISHN010000039.1, read as the reverse complement.
ACTCCTCGTTCAGCGTCTTTCAAAACCTCTCGATTTTCCCGTTCGTCTCCGGTCTATACGGCTTCGTATATCGATGTTTCATCCTCATTTCTCCGAGCAAAACCTCGAACG
>JAISHN010000026.1 GCA_031262635.1 Holosporaceae bacterium | reverse complement strand
CCTATATCGCATCCTACTGTAATCATGCTAAAATCTCCCTCATATGCGAGCATCGCGCTCAACCGACCATTTCAACTATCGCTGATTTTGAGGCTCCTGACTGCGTAACGAAAAATATTCGATAGGTCTACGCTTTGCAACTCATCCGCTGCGCGACGATTAACTTAATAATCTTATACAATTATAAATTGTTGAAATATATGAATGGTCTAGCGCAGTTTGCGCATTGTTTTTCTTCGTTTTTGTAAAGGCCGAAGCCGTTATGTTAATCTAGATCAAAGTTCAAAAGAAAAACCTTGGAATATTAGGCCTTTCCAGGAACCGCGGCGGCGAATAATCGGGTAGTATTTATATCGTTACTGGGCAATCCCAAATATCGTCGTTTTTCTATTTACGTCATTGCGAGGAGGACGGAGTCCGACGCGGCAATCCAGCGATAAACAGCCGTTGCTTTTCCTAGCGCGCTTCGTCGCTTCGCTTCTCGCAATGACGTATGAATGGAGATTTCCCTTTCTCGTCATCCTTGCTAGCGCAGCGAAGCGAGGACCCAAAAATGCTGATGTTCCACTGAATCCCTCGGTCGCAAGCGGCCTCTAGGACGACGAGCAGAGGAAGAGGGAAGACAAACGCGTCTTCCCTAAGGCCTTACAGACCCACTTTTACGTGAGCGCAGAACAACGCTCTAAGAGTGATGCCAGTTTTCTGCGTCAGTTTCGTCTTTCCATACTCGCCGAAGTCCTTGATTTTAGACTTAGGGAATTTATACTCCATTTCTAACCGAGCAGTCATCCTTTTGGCAAAAGCTTTTTCAATACCTATCGCAATGATAGGAACTAGCGTGGAGCACTTATGAATCGAATCGTTTACCACCGGCTGTCCGATTACAGCGCCACCAGCAACACCCGCTATACTCTCCCAATAGTGTTCCGTCATTTTCGTGTAAGCTGCGCCAACCTTTAAATATGTAAGGATCTTTGTTGCGCAATCAACGAAACCTCCTTTAAGAGATATGGACGGAACTATGCCGTTAACCTTGGTCTCTATATCGTACAGTCTACTTGATAGCGCGCTCACTTTATGGGCATGATAATAATTTGAGGCTGGACTGAAATCCAAGCCAGCTTCAATTCCAAAGTATGCGCCGTTCGTTTTTAATTTTTTACCAAAACCAAGAACTATAGATCCCCCGAGGCGAGTATTTCTATCGTCGCTTTCACTTTCCTCTGTCCCTGGAAGATCAGCTAACCCTATGGTAGCCCAGTCGCCTGCAGCTACAGCAGGTGCTCCGCCATAACCGGCAGCGCCGTGATAGCGAGTTCCATAAGTGTAATCGTTCCTAACGCCAACATTCGCCGCGTGGAATCCGAAACCAGCGTACCATCCTTCGTAAGCCGGATGCTCGTCGGCGACGATCTCCTCAGGATCAACGCCGTTGTGGTTTGCGGCCGCATTGTCGGCAGCCCAAGCCGGAGCTATGGCTAACGCTCCCAAGGCAAAAAGTACTTTCTTCATAAAAAACCTCCATAAACAAGTACAAACACGCGCCGCGAACCTCCGCGCCGCTTACTCGTCAACACTACAGATATTTTGTTAAAAAACAAAATATTTTTTATTTATAATTTATTATTAAACGATAGATATTTTTATAATTAACATATTGAAATTTATATAAATAATTACAGATAGAATTGCAAAATTAGATATAAATACGTTTAAATTTGTCGAGCATAGCGGCATTTTTGCAACGGTTTTCGTTATTGGCCGCAGTTTTAGTTGTGTTTGGGGACGCGTTGATATTCTTCGTTTTTTCTTTTCCGTCATTGCGAGAAGCGAAGCGATGAAGCAATCTAGAAAACAACGGCTGTTCGTCACTGGATTGCCGCGTCGGACTGCGTCCTCCTCACGAAGACGTAAAAAGGCGTTTTAGGATAACGAGAATATTTGATATCTCCACGCTAAATCGATTCTTTTAATCCTTTAGGCGGGCGAATAATCATTCGCCCCGCGATAGAGAAAACGCGGCGGGCGCGTAAAAGCGTCCTCCGCGTCGCTTTTTTTACTCCGTCGATGGAGCGGCGTTTGTAATAGCCATGGTTTCGGTTTTTCTTCCGGCGAGGATTTGAGCGTCCTTCGCTTGAGCGATTTTACGGATTTTTCCAACTACGAATCCGGTTCCGACCGGCACGAGTCGTCCGACGAGGATGTTTTCCTTCAAGCCCTTCAGATGGTCTACCTTGCCGCTGACGGCCGCTTCGGTGAGAACTCGCGTCGTCTCCTGGAAGGAAGCCGCCGAGATGAACGATCTCGTCTGCAAAGACGCCTTCGTGATTCCCTGCAACACCGGATGAGCGGTTGCCGAAATTCCGCCTTCTTTTACGACTCGCTCGTTTTCTTCCTCAAAATCGAGATGATCTACTTGCTCGCCGACTAAGAACGCCGTGTCGCCTACGGAGGTTATTTTAACCTTCTGCAGCATCTGTCTAATAATGATCTCGATGTGCTTATCGTTGATCTTCACGCCTTGGAGTCTGTAAACGTCCTGAATCTCGTTGATGAGATAATCCGCGAGGGCTTCGACTCCCAAAACCTGCAAAATATCGTGCGGAGTCTTGTTTCCTTCGACGAGAGCGTCTCCTTTCGCGACGATATCGCCCTCTTTAACGGCAACCTGCCGCCATCTTGGAGCGAGATACTCGATCGGAGCCAAATTTTCGTCGTCGGGATGAACGATAATCCGCTTTTTGCCTTTGTAATCCTTGCCGAACTCGATTCGGCCGTCAAATTCGCTGATAATCGCAGGATCTTTTGGAACGCGAGCCTCGAATAGTTCGCAGACTCTCGGCAAACCTCCGGTGATGTCTCGAGCTTTCGACGTTTCTCTAGGCATACGGGCGAGAACGTCTCCGACTTTGACTCGCTCTCCGTTTCTGACTGCGATAATAGAGTCGACAGATAAAAAGTATCTGACTTCCTGGCCGTTCGGCAGCAAAATAGGGTTGCCGTCGTCGTCTCTTAGTATGATTCGCGGCTTCAGGTCGACGTGACGGGATTGCTGTCTCCAATCCTGCGCGACGTAGCTCGAAACTCCGGTAGATTCGTCGACGGTTTCTTTCAATGAAATGCCTTCGATTAAATCCACGTATTCCACAATTCCTTCTCTCTCGCAGATCATCGGCAAAGTGAACGGATCCCAATCCGCCATCTTGTCGCCTTTGGAGACTTTGCCGCCTGCGGAAACGTATAGCTTCGCGCCGTAAGGGACTTTGTAATTCGCTCTTTCTTTTCCGTTTGCGTCGAGAATTGCGATTTCGGTGTTTCTATTCATAACAATTTTTATGCCTTCGCTGTTCTCGATAATCTTCTCGTTGCGTAAGAAAATTGTTCCTTCATAGGTCGCGTCGACAGACGAAGCTTCGGTTCCTTTCTGCGCCGTTCCTCCGACGTGGAATGTTCTCATCGTCAGCTGCGTTCCAGGCTCGCCGATGGATTGCGCGGCGACGACTCCGACGGCTTCTCCAACGCCGACTTTTCTGCCGCGGGATAGATCTCGGCCGTAACAGCTGGCGCAGATGCCGTTTTTGCATTCGCATGTGAGAACGGATCTAATGCGAACTTCGTTCACTCCGGCTTTTTCGATATTTTTAACGTCTTCTTCGTCGATTAGTTCTCCAGCCGCTACGATTATGCTTCCGTCCGCAGGATCAACGACGTCGTCTGCCGCGGTTCTACCGAAAATTCTTTCGCCGAGCGACGCGATAACGTCTCCGCCTGATAGAATGTCTCTAATGACAAGGCCTTTTTTAGTGCCGCAGTCTTCTTTAACGATCACGCAGTCTTGGGCTACGTCGACAAGACGACGAGTCAAGTATCCGCCGTTTCCGGTTTTTAACGCGGTGTCGGCCATACCTTTTCTAGCTCCGTGAGTCGAGGTGAAGTACTCGAGAACCGTCAAACCTTCTTTAAAGTTTGAAATAATCGGAGTTTCGATAATCTCGCCCGACGGCTTAGCCATAAGGCCTCGCATACCGGCGACCTGTCTCATCTGAGCGAGGGATCCTCTAGCTCCCGAGTGAGCCATCATGTACATGGCGTTGACCGGCTTGCCAACTTCGACTTTCGATAGTCCTTTGACCATAAGATCGGCGACTTTGTCGCTGCAAGCAGCCCATGCGTCGACGACTTTGTTGTAACGCTCGCGAGCGGTTATCAAACCGTCCATATATTGCTTTTCGTACTCGGCGACGGCTTTTTTAGTCGCATTTACGACTTCTTTCTTGCGTTCTGGAACGACCAAATCGTCTTTACCGAATGAAACGCCGGATTTTGTAGAGTATAAGAAACCTAAGTCTTTTAGTTTGTCCAAGAAGATCACGGCGCTCTTTTGTCCGCAGGCGTGATAAACTTTTTCAACCAAAGCTCCGACTTCTTTGTTGGTCATTAATTTGTTTATCAAGCTAAAGTCGATTTCAGGATGATTTGGCAGAATCTGAGAAAGAATCATGCGGCCAGGAGTCGTATCGACAATTATAGCCTTTTTCGATCCGTCCGACTGAGTTTGATAATATCTTGCTTTTACCTTGGCATGTAAGCTTACGACTTTATTTTCTAGAGCGTATTCTATTTCTCCGATGGATGAGAAAACCATGCCTTCTCCGATTTCTCCTTCTCTTTCCATCGTGATGTAGTAGATGCCTAAAATAACGTCCTTCGTCGGAAGAATAATCGGCTTGCCGCTCGCGGGGCTTAAGATGTTGTTAGTCGATAGCATAAGCGCTCGAGATTCCAACTGCGCTTCAAGAGACAACGGAACGTGAACGCCCATTTGGTCTCCGTCGAAGTCGGCGTTAAATCCTGTGCAAACCAGCGGATGTAGTTTGATGGCCTTGCCCTCTACGAGAACCGGCTCAAACGCCTGAACGTTAAGTCTGTGAAGCGTAGGCGCTCGGTTTAACAAAACCGGATGTTCTTTGACGACTTCTTCCAGGATGTCCCAGACTTCCGCTCTTCCTTTTTCTATCATGCGTTTGGCGGCTTTTAGAGTCGTGGCGAGACCGTATCTTTCGAGTCTTGAATAGATGAACGGCTGGAAAAGCTCAAGAGCCATTTTCTTAGGAATGCCGCATTGGTGTAGTTTAAGCTCCGGTCCGACGATGATAACCGAACGTCCCGAGTAGTCGACTCGTTTTCCAAGCACGTTTT
>JAISHN010000091.1 GCA_031262635.1 Holosporaceae bacterium | reverse complement strand
CTGCTCAAAAAACGATCTCTAGTTGAAACTGTCTTCGATTATTTGAAGAACAAATTCTCTCTCGAACACACGCGCCATCGATCCTTTACAAATTTCTTAATCCATATCGTCTCTACTCTGATCGCTTATCAAATAAAACCAAATAAGCCTCATTTCTCAACAAATAATGCCATCGGCTAAGCCATTATTCGGGTTTGTAGGGCAGGGGAGGACGCGCCTTACTCTACTCTGTCATCCTAGAGCAAAGCGAAGGATCCAGACGGCGAGTACGCCGGAAAAGCGCGCGGATCCTTCGGCCGCAAGCGGCCTCCAGGATGACGAAAATAGCGGGTTCTGCGCGATATACTCCCTCTTCCATTGCAGAAAAGAGGCGGCGCGAGGGAAAAATATAATGTAACCTGCTAAAAAATAGCTTAAAAAAACTATTCCTCGATCTTTTTTACCGTCCTTGAAAGAAATGTGTAAATAACCGGAACGATGAAGAGAGTAAACATAGTCCCGACTAGCATTCCGCCAACGATGACGAGTCCGATTTGGCGACGCGCTCCGGCTCCGGCTCCATGAGCGGCCGCAAGCGGGACGGATCCTACGACCATCGCGAACGTCGTCATTAAAATTGGACGCAAACGCAGGAAAGCCGCTTGCTTAACGGCTTCAATAAGGCTTTTTCCTTTTTCCCTCATATTATTTGCGAAATCGACGATTAAAATTCCGTGTTTTGTGATCAATCCGATTAGCGTGACTAATCCGACCTTAGAGTAGACGTTTAAGCTTCCGTCGGGGAATAATTTCAGCGTAATTAAAGCGCCGGTGATAGAAAACGGCACGCTCAACATTATTATAAGCGGATCGACGAAGCTTTCAAACTGAGCGGCTAGAACTAGGAACACGAAAATCAGCGCCAAAATAAATATCAGCGTAATTTGCTTGCTTTCCTCAAGATAATTCTTTGTTTCTCCAGAGAAACTCAACTGTACCGTGTCCGGCAAGTGTTTGTTTTTTAAGGCGATTAAGTCTTCCAACACGCCTCCGAGGCTGTAACCCTTGGCGATGTCTCCGAAAGCGACGATCGACAACATTTGGTTGTGATGGTTCAGGCCGGTAGGAGACGAACGCTCTCTCACCGTAATCAAATCTGAAATCGGAGTCATTTTTACTTCGTTGTCTTTCGCGTACATTTTTGATTTTACGGACATACGCATTAAATCTTCGACCGTCTGACGCAGATCCTTTTCTACCTGCACAAACAGCTCGTCTCTCTTGGCTTCTCGTTGAACGTTCGCGGCCTTTGTTCCTCTGACGAAGCATTCTATTGTATCTACTACGTCTTTAACTGAAATCCCAAGCGACGCGATTTTATTTCTATCGACTTGAATAACGTATTCCTGCTGAGGAGGCAACAATGACGACTGCAACGGAGCCTGTATTCCAGGATAGTTGGATTGAATAAACCACAGGAATTTTCTACCGTATCTTTCAAGATATTCGTAGCTTTGGTTAGTTTGCAGAATAAAGTCGACCGTATCTTTGTCCGCTCCGCTAAAACCGGCCGACGCGGAACATGGAACGCCGGTGATTTCTTTTAGGATAGGGCGAACTTTTTCGGCGACATCCTTGGTAGAAAGATTTCTTTTTTCCCATTCAACTAATTGAATAAACCCGTCTATTTTGTTTGTATCCGCCGTGATCCATAGGTTTTCTATAAAAGGAGTTTTAACCAAGGCGGCGTTGATTTTTTTAGAGGTGTCTTCCATGAAACTGTAGCTGGCGCCAATCGGACCGTTTCCATGTATGTTTATGAAGCAGTTGTCTTCTTGCGGCCTGCTTTCCGACGGAAGGTAATAAAACGTGATAACGCCGATAAACGCCGCTACTCCTCCGATAAGCAATATTGTTATTCTCTTGTTTAAAGCTAAAGTAAGCGCGTTTAAATATTTTGTTTCCATCGAGGAAAGAACGCGTTCTTGATAAGCGGAAGCTTTCGCCCAAAAACCTTTAGCTTTCTTTTTCCTTTCCACGCTTAATAGCTTAGAACACATCATCGGAGATAGGGTGACCGCGACAAAACCCGAGATTAAAACGGATCCCGCTAGCGTCAACGCGAACTCTCGGAAGCAGCGTCCCGTTTTTCCAGGCGTAAGAGCGATAGGGATATAAGCGATCGCGAGGGTTAACGTCATCGCGATAACCGAAAAGAATATTTCTTTCGAGCCGACTATCGCGGCTTTAAATTTTGATAGTCCTTCTTCCATATGCCTATGCACGTTTTCGAGCACGACTATAGCGTCGTCGACCACTAGACCGACGGCCAAAACCATGGCCAATAACGTGAAAGTGTTTATAGAAAAATTGAACGCGTACAATAAAATCAACGTTCCCAACAAAGACACGGGAATCGTTACTATAGGTATCAGCGTGGCTCTGAAAGACCACAGGAACATAAAAACGACCAAAATAACCAGAAACGCCGATTCGAAAATCGCTCGATAAACGTTGTATAACGACGCTTTAATCTCTCTGGCTTCGTCTATCGCGATAACAGCCTTAGCGCCTTTCGGCAAAAGCTCCTGCACTTCCGGCATGATTTTTCGCACAGACTCGCTTAATATGATTGGGTTCGCCGTCGATTGCTTCGATATCGCGAGAGTTACGCATTCTTTTCCATTAAACCAAGAGCCTGAGCGAATGTCGTCCGGCACGAGTTTGGATTTTCCAACGTCTTTTATACGAACGATTTTTCCTTTTCCATTCGACGGCAAAACTATTTCGTCGAATTCTTCGGGCTTATAAAGCTCTTCGTTCGCCACAAGCATGTACTCTCTATCTTTGCTTATTAAACGTCCGCACGGCCTTTGAACGTGCTGCGTCATCACCGCGTCCACAACGTCGGTCGGAGAGTATCCGTATGCGGCCAAACTCTGCGGATCCACAAATATTCGCACGCTTTTTACGTTTCCGCCGGACGGCAAAACATGTCCCACTCCAGAAAGAGACTCAAATTTCGCCTTAATATACTTCTCGACATAGTCTCTTAGATCTTCAATAGAATGCTTATCGCTGGTAAAGCCGACGTAAAGTCCGGCCTCGCCCTCTGTGTTTCCTTTTCTGATAATCGATTCTGGAATTCCTCGCGGCAACTGATTGCGAACCAGTGAAAGCCTGTCTCTAACGTCCGCCGCGGCGCCGTCCGGCGTTCTTTCCGGCGTAAATTCTATCGTTATTTCGCTTTTTTCATTCGAGCTTTGCGATCTTATCAGCTCGATTCCAGGTATAGTCGCAAATTGTCCTTCCAGTACTTTTGTAATCTGAGTTTCGACAACTCTAGGAGTCGCCCCGGGATATTCAGATTCTATGACGATAATAGAGCGTTCGATGCTAGGGTCTTTGCGGATCTGAACTCTCTGTTGACACACAAAACCCAATACGACGATCATCAAAGTCATGACCGTTGAAAAAACCGGTCTCCTAATACAAAATTCAGTTAATTCCATAGATTATCTCAATATTATTATCTCATTTCGCGGCGTTTTTTTGTCTTGCGGATTTTTTTCTTTGTTCGATCTCTTTTACCGCTTCGACTATGTCGGAAGTCGAACTGCTGTTTTTGATAGAAACTTCTTTTCCATCCAAAACGCCGACCTGACCGCTGGTGATTACTATATCCCCCTCGTTTATTCCAGTGATGATTTCTACGTTGCCGTCGCGTCTCGTTCCGGCGGTGACGAGAGTTCGGATAGCTATGTTGCCTTCCGCAACGCGGTAAACCATGTCTTCGTCGCCGATTTTTTCGATGGCGCTCTCAGGAATTAAAATTCCCAATTGCTCGCCGTCGATCATGGTTCTTACGCTTACAAAACGACCTGGTTTTAAAGCCTCGGAAGCCGTTCCTTCTGGAATTTCAAGCGTAGCTCTTACGGAGAAACTATGGGATATTTGATCGCTTTCTGGATCTATGGCGGTAATTTTTGCGGTAAATACTTGAGAGCTATCTCCTCCAATCGAAACTTCGCATTCCTGATCGACATAGATTTTCCCAACGTCTACTTCCGCTACTTTAAAATCGACTTTCAGCGGATGACAGTTGACTATCTTTATTAAGTCTCCGCCTTGTTGAACAAACTGTCCTTCGCTTATTTCTTTTAATCCGATAATTCCTCCGAATGGAGCATAGATTTTATGTTTCTCTAGCATTGTTTTTCTGTAATTAACGTCGGCGGCGGCTTTATCCATTTCAGCTTTAGCTTTATCTCTCTCGACGCGGGCTGCGACTCCTTTGTCCGCCAGTCTGTTTTTCGGTTCGAATTCGACTTTCGCTCTTTGATATGCCGCTTCCGCCTGCATCACCTCGGCTTTAGCAAGAGAATCGTCAAGTTCTATAAGAAGATCGCCTTCTTTAACCGACGAACCTTCTTCAAAATGAATTTTTTTTATTTTGGCGTTGACTTCCGCTTTTATTAAGACGGAATCGAACGGTCGCAGAGTTCCTATCGCGTTAACGTATTTTGTGACGGGACCTAAAAACGCCGGACTAGCCGTAACCGCCGGAGGGGTAAACGCGAATTTTTCGTCTTTAGAACCTTTTCCGCTAAATATCGCCCAGAGAATCAATATAACGACGATAAGTCCGATCCAAAGGATAATCGGTCTTTGACTCGCTATTTTTAGAAACTCTTTAAACGCTTCTTCGAGTTTTTTTTTCATTCCATCCGCCAATGTAATAAACTATGGTCGGAGCAAGAGGATTCGAACCTCCGGCCTCAGCCTCCCGAAGGCTGCGCTCTACCAGGCTGAGCTATGCTCCGATAATAAAGGCGTACTATAGCGTGAACTGTGAATTATAGCAATTTTTTTGGAAGAAAAATACGGAGCCAGCCGGCGCTAAGCGAGTAGCTCAGCTCTTCCTGTGAGTTAAAAGCCCTAGGATTTTTGCGATCGTTTGCTTCAAATCTTTGCGGCCTACAACTATGTCGATCATGCCGCGTTCGTAAAGATATTCCGACTTCTGAAAGCCGTCGGGAAGCTTTCCGCGAATAGTTTCTTCTATCACTCTCGGACCTGTGAAAGCGATAATAGCTCCAGGTTCCGCGATGTGTATATCGCCGAGCATGGCGAATGAAGCGGAAACTCCTCCGGTCGTCGGGTTCGAAAGCAGAACAATATACGGCAGCTCCGCTTCTCTAATTTTGTTGACGGCTACAACCGTTCTCGGCATTTGCATGAGCGAAAAAATACCTTCCTGCATTCTCGCTCCGCCGGAACAAGGGACGGCGAGGAACGAATATCCTTTTAACGCGGCAAAATCCGCCGCGGCGAGAAACGCTTCTCCTACCGCGGATCCCATCGATCCGCCCATAAATGAGAAATCAAAAAGCGCCGCGACTGTTTTATGACCGTCAATGCGTCCATACCCGACGATTATCGCGTCTTCTTCTCCGGTATTTTCGCGAGACGACTTTAAACGATCGGAATATCGTTTGCTATCCCTGAATTTCAGAGGATCTTGGATATAAGTTTGATACTTTATTCTAGTAAACTCGCCGGAGTCGAATAAGTTTTTGATTCTTTCTTTAACGCTGATTTTAAAATGGTAATCGCAGTGCGGGCAAACTCGTAGGTTTGAATCTAGCTCTTTATAAAAGATCATCTGATCGCATTGCGGACATTTTTCCCATAGATTATCGGGAACATCGCTTTTTACAAACGCCCGAATCTTCGGTCTAACGAAATTGGTGAGCCAATTCACCGACTATTTCCTCTCGTTGACTTCGCGTCCGTTGACCATGTCTTTTAGTTGCTTTCCAGGTTTAAAATAAGGAACTCTTTTTTCTTCGACAGTTATTTTTTCGTTTGTTCTTGGATTTCTAGACTCGATTTTTTTTCTTTCTCTCACGGAAAACGATCCGAAGCCGCGCAATTCGACGCGTCCGCCTTCTTTTAGCGAATTCGCTATTTCTTCCGTTATTATGGAGACTATTCTGCCGATATTGCGAAGGTGCATGTAAGGATAAATTGCCGCAATTCTCGATATCAAGTCTGCTCTAGTCATAAATTTCCTCTAAAATAAAGACACATTAAAATGCCAAAATATTATGATTGCGTCAACCGTTCTATTTTATATAAAGTTTAAACGCGAGCGCGCGATAATACTACGTCATTTTAAGAGAGGCGAAGGGTTCATTTTAAGATGACGAAAACGCATAGCTTCGCGTTTTTTGTAGTTTTTGAAGAGCGAAAAAACTCTATGGCTAAAAAAATCGGTTTCTTGTTCGCGGCGGTCGTTCTGAACGCTTTTTCCTACGAAGCCGACTTGCGGGATTTTAATTACCGCGTCGATCTAATCCTAAAACAAGAACAAAACATCGTAGAAATCGCGAGCGATATGATTTTTGATTCGGAAATCGCGTCCACAATAAAACAATTGAGAACTTTCGCTAGACAAAGCAAGCCCGTAAGCAATATGAGAGCGTTAAAAGATAGAATAATTAACGATATGGCGACGATACGGAAAAAAGCTCATATCATGGGATTCTACGGGGCGAAAATACGGTATGATATAGATAGCGCCAACCCGAAAGAGGTAATAGTAAAACTGCGAGTCGATTTAGGGACGAAGTTCAATTTAAAACTAAACGTTTCGTACTTAAATCAAGACGAAGAATTTAATAAAACGCATTCGGCGCTTTTGCAAGAGAACTTGCGAAGATTTAAAGCGTCGATCGAAGAGATTAAATCCATTATCGGCATAGCCGTCTCCGATTTGCAAGCAAGCGGTTTTTTTAAGCCGGAGATTTTGGAAAAAAAAGCTCGAATAGACTACGCGACCGGCGAAGTCGTTTTGAATTTAAAAATCGACCCTGGGTTAAAAGTTTTTTTCTCCGACGTTAAAATAAAATCTTTTCCAGATATTAGCGACGAGTTCATAAAAAATCGGATCGCTTGGGAAAAAGGCGAGCTTTTCGATATTAGAAAAGTCGAGTCGACCGTCGAACGTTTAAGAAGCTCTCAAATATTTTCTAAAATAAAAATAGAGCCTGACGAAAAAGCGATCGACGGAGAAAAACTTCCGATGATTATCGAAACGAAGGAAGAAAAGAAACGAGCCGTCGAGATAGGCCTATTGTACTCCGGCGAACGCAATATGAATTTTCAAAAAAAATCTGAAACGCAAAAAAAACTAAAATCGATAATAGCTCGGTTTGGTTGGACGAACTTCAATACGTTTGGCGGCGGCGAAAAACTAAGTTTTATAGCCGAAGGAACGCCTATGAAGACGCAGGAAAAAAGAGCGGACTACGGTTTCGAAGTCGCGTTATCCCAGCCGGACGTTTTTCTAAAAAATAACGCCGCCGATTATAGCGCGTCCAGAAAACAGGAACTTACCAACGTCTTCTTTAGAAAGAGCGATCGTCTGTCTATTGCGTTCAGCTATCCGGCGTTCGATTTTCTGCTTGTAAAAATTGGCGGAATCGTCGAGAGAAACTACGTCGACACAGCCGAAGTCTTTTTCCGCAATTTGGAGAATCAGCGGAGATATGAATGCGTTTCGATTCCTCTGGAATTCGTTATAGACAGAACGGACGGTTTGCTAAATCCAACGACAGGATATCGTTCTTCGTTAAAATTTTCGCATATGTCTTTCAAAAAAACGACTATTGGAAAATTGAAAGCTTTTGACGCAAGTTTCGCGTATCATCTGCCTTTAGACGATTTAAAAAAGACCGTTCTGGCTTTTAATATTCTAAGAAGATCCATTTTTGGACAGAGAATCGACGTAGTTCCGGTCGACAAAAGAATCTACGCCGGAGGCATGAGTTCCGTAAGAGGATACGCGAACCAGATGGCGACGGAAATGGTCGTCGGCGAAGAAGTCCCGATGGGCGGAAAGTCGTCGATCGAATTTAACGCGGAAGTTCGCAGAAGATTTTCAAAAGAATTCGGCGGAGTCGCGTTTTTCGACGGAGCTAAAGTTTTTCAAAACAAATCAATGTACGATTATTTGCAAACGGAGAAAAAACGTTGGTTCTATTCGTGGGGAATCGGAGTAAGATACTATTCGGGCATCGGCCCGATAAGAGTCGACTTCGCGTTTCCAGTTAAAAGAAGAAGAGGAATCGACTCGAAGATGCAATTTGTAATAAGTTTGGGGCAAGCGTTTTGAGATTTTGTATTTCTCTCTTGAGAAAAATATTTTTTGGGATTTTGCTTGCGATCGCGATTTTTTTAGCCGCGTTTTGGACTGATTCAGGACGCGCGGCTTTATTCGATCTGGCTTCCTATTATCTAAAAACGAAAAACGCGACGTTAATTGTCGAAGGAACGGATAAGAAGCTAACGAAAATCCAAAAAATATTCGTCCGCGCTACAGACGGATCGGAGCTTGCGTTTTCCGATATAACTTTAGATAGAGAAAGTTTCTTCGCGAAGTCGGACGTTCGAATAGGAAATTTTTCTTTTAATAGTTCTCAAACGTCGTCGCCGGTTAAGAGCAAAAAAGAAACGATGGAATTTGGAAAGATTATCGCGTTAGCGCGGACGCTGAAAATTTTTATAAAATCGCTCTCGATTGAAAAAGGAATTTTACGCGTAAACGATAAAACTTATTCTCTGAACGATCTCAGTTATAAGTCGGAAGAAAGCGAAGATTTTTTGTCCGTAAAAATCGACGGCAAACAACGCGTCAACGCGATTCTAAAACAAGACGGCGAATGCGAATTAACGGTTGAGGATTTTTTTGGTTCTAGCGGAAAGCTTATAATAACCCGCTCAAAAAAATACGAACTCGCGGCGCGGAACGATAAATTCAAAGTAATATCCGACGGAAGCTGGAAAGATTTTACATCTGATATAAAAATTGAAAACGCTTCCTTAGAGTATCAAAACGTCGTTCTTAACTTTACGGGAAATTTATATCTATCGAAACGCAAAGGCGTTTTGCAAAGTCAGATTAATCTAGAATATTTGATGAATTCTTTTTTTTCGTCGCCGTTGAAAACGAAGCGAAGCGGCGATTCAAAGACTTTAACTATTCCCGACGCGGTTTTACAAAATTTTAAAAACGTCGCGGCGCATGTAAGCGTCGACCTAGATTTTGCGGAAAAAATTAAATGTCGCGCGGAGGCGGTATTTAAAAGGTCAAACGCCGCCGTGGGGAAACTGAACGGCGTTTACGAGGATAATCGCGCGAAAATTTTCGGCGACATCGGCTGGATAAGCGTCTATGGTTTCGACTTTTCAAAAATCTTTTGTGAAATCGACGATAAAAAGCGAGCGAAAGCGAATTTAACTGGAAAAGACTTCGAGATAATTTCTGAAATAACGCTTGGCGATCGTCCGTCGGTAGAAAAATTCGAATTAAAAACCGCAAAGGGATTTGTAAAATCCGCCAATCCCTTTTTTTTATCCGAAGGCTGCTCTTTTGATTTTAATTTCAGCCAATTAGATTTTTGGAATAAAATAATTCCCGTTTCCGGCGGCGGCTCGGGAAAATTTTCATATAAAAACGGCGCGATTTCAGGAAATGCGGAATTCTCAAAACTTTCGATAAAAGACTGCGATTTTCGTTCGTTAAAACTTTCGAGCGACGGCGATAAAATAAATCTTACCGCAAAAAACGCTTCTTTATTCGGCGTATATTTGAAAGGGTTAGCTTTAGAAAAATCCGGCGAGGAGTTTAAATTAACGGCCGATAAATTAAACGAAAGCGGAACTCTGCAAGCCTCTGGCAAGATCGCGGATTCCTTGAAAAAAATATCGCTGACCGAAGGAAAGATAGCGTTTTTAAAAAATGAGATAAAATTCGAATCCTGCGTTTGGGACGCGACGTCTAATAAATATAAAATCCGCTGCGTTTTTAAGGACAAAAGAAAATCCGGCGAGGCTGAAATAAACTTCGACGAGAAAGAGGCGGTCTGCGCTTTCTCAATGTTTCCGATCGACAAATTCATGAGGTTGTTCAATCGCTCCATTCCGTCTTGCAGACTTGGCGGAAATTTAAAACTAAAATCCGAGAGCGGGAATTTTATCGGCGAAGGTCGATTGACTTTAACTAATTTGATCGCTCACAAAAGAAATTTGGAAATTTATTTAAAAGCCGCCGCCAACGGAGTGAAAATTGACGCGAACATGAAAAACGGCGCGGACTTTTTGGACGCTTCGTTTTTTCTCCCGATCGCTTTGAAAAACGACGGATCGATCGAAAGAAACGTTCGCAACGGACTCTTGAATTATCGCGTGAGAACTAACGCTCGACTAGAGAGATTTTTGGAATTGCCGGACTACTCGGATTTGCGAGGTCGTTTAGAGTGCGATTTCCGCATAACCGGCAGTTTTGCAAATCCGACGGTCTTGGGAACGGCGAAATTGACGAAAGCTTATATCGGCGTAGGCGGCGTCGTTCTGAAAAACGGCTCTATCTCGCTCGTTGGAAATGGAAAAACCATAAGCGTCTTGCAGGCGGAATTTATCGATTACAAAAAGAAAAAAGCGACTGTTTCCGGCGGCGGAAAATTATTTTTCGACGGAATATTGCCGAACATAAATACCGATCTTAAATTGTCGTTTAACGACTTCGCCTTATTTGATTCGGACGATTTAAAAATAGACATAAGAGGCGAGGGGACTATGAGCGGTCCCATCGACGATATGATTATCCGCGGAAACGTCGTCGTCCCGAGATGTGAAATACAAGATTTTGCTTCCGTAGAAAACGAGCCGGATATAACGATTGAAAACGATCCGTGTTTTGCAAAAGCCAAAGACGAGCAAAAAAAGAAAGATTTTTTTAGATACGACGTTTCTATGCGCGGCGACAACATAAAATTCGCCGGAAATATTTTCGAGATGCTATTAAAAGGCGATCTTTTGCTTTCGACTTACGAAGGAGAAGGAACGTTAATCGGAGAATTAAAATTGGCGGACGGGAAATTGGATCTCTTTGGAAAGCGTATGAAATTTACAAGCGGAAAAGTGGAATTTCTAAAAGAATTTCCCTTTAACCCAAAAGCCAATTTTAAATGCCAAAGAAATTTTGGAGACATAAGCGTCGGGTTAGATATTCAGAATAGTCCGACAAAAGGAGCTTCCTTGCGTTTGTATTCGACTCCGAGCTATAGCCAGGACGTGATTTTATCGCAGATGTTGTTTGGAAAAGAATCAAAATACCTGACGGCGGGCGAGGCGGCTCAGCTTGCCAACGCCCTCGCTAGTTTCAACCGACGCGGATATATTTTCTCCGTTTTGAACGCGTTTCAAAATATAGGAATGATCGACAACATTTCGTTTGCTAACGGCGACGATCATTCAAGCTCGTTGTATGTAAATTCTCAAACTTCAACGCAAAACGATATGAACGTCAGCGCCGGAAAATATATTGACGACAACGTTTACATAAGCGTTAATAAAAGAGAAGAAAAAGCTTCTTTTGATATAGATTTTTCCATCACTCCAAGGGTTTCTATAAAAGCCAATACAATTGGAGAAGCGGGATTAAGTTGGAAACATAGATATTAATCGCCGCCGCGTTGGGATAGTCTAATTAAAATATAATGATATTAGGTTCCGTTAGGAAAAATGCGATAAGTGGTATGAGGCTATTTTTGTTGAAACAAGAGGCTTATACTCCGCAATAAGTCGTTGCTAGAAGCGCGAAGCCGGCGAAGTTTCTTCTTTCTCCGTCATCCTAGAGGAGGGCTTGCCCGACGAAGGATCCATACGCTTTCCCAGCGTATTCGCCGTCTGGATCCTTCGCTTTGCTCAGGATGACGAAAAGACGACGAGAATGATTGATCTTACAAAAACCGTAGCGCAAGCTGACAAGGGCGAATGATTATTCGCCCCTACAAACCGCTGCAATAATAACTTATTTTCCATTATCGCTTTAGAAATGCTCAAACAATTCGTTACATTTCATTAGAGATGCTTTTAATCTCTCAATCTGAGATTTGTATTAATTTTTTTAGAACGTTTAGGACTCTCCACTTCTTCTGTAATAGCGACTTTTGTACCATCTTTTCTCTCTGTAAATTTAACTCGAACATTACTTTTTCGATTTCTTTCTTCTGGAAATTCCCAAAACCTACAAACTTTTAGCGTTACTGTTTCGTTAGAATTGATAGGTCGATCATATATACCTATGATGGGAAGATAGTTTCCATTTCCACTTTTAAATGAAGCAGTTAGTTTTTCTGCTTTGTTACTTTTATTTACTACTCGAATAATGTGTGCGTCTGCGATAGTTTTAACATCTAAAAATTCAAACGGACTACTTAAAATAAGATGAGAATCATATACTGCTACCGCTCTGGTAGTAGTATTTACTTCTGTGGTGTTGCTGATGTCTAAGACCGGCGACCCTTCTGAAGCAAAACAAAAGCTAACGGCTGCCAATATGTTAAACGCTTTTCTCATTTCTCTCTCTTTCTTAACTATTATATCAGCTATATAAGGCAAAGTTAATTCTTTTTCGACAACTTTTTTCAAAAAAGAATTCTAAGGGAAAAAATGAGTATACTTAAGCCCCTTGCGTATTTTTTAAAATCTCAGCTCTACGAACCGAGAACGACAAAAGTAGTTGATATTTCTAGGTTCTGTTAGGAAAAATGTGATGAGTGGTATGAGGCTATTTTTGTTGGAACAAGAGGTTTATACTCCGCAATAAGTCGTTGCTAGAAGCGCGAAGCTTCTTCCTTCTCCGTCATCCTAGAGGAGGGCTTGCCCGACGAAGGATCCATGCGCTTTTCCGGCGTACTCGCCGTCTGGATCCTTCGCTTTGCTCAGGATGACGGAAACGGACGACGAACAAAATTTTTCCTAACACAACCTAATCGTAGGCTTTTTTCTTACTCCGTCCGTCATCAAATTAATTGCTTTAATTCATACAATATATCCAACGCGTGTTTCGGCGCGACGTTGTTTAAATCGATCGCGTTGATTTTTTGTTTTAACTTAGAATCCTGATCATAACAAAATTCCATCTGATCGGCGGTTTCTTCAAAAATGCAGTTTGGATCGTTTTTCTTCTCGAACTTTTTCAAAAGTTCCGTCGCTCGTTTTACGACAGACTTCGGCGCTCCGGCTATGCTTGCGACGTAGATTCCGTAGGATTTATCCGCGATTCCGTCGACGATTTTATGATAAAAAACCACGTCGCCGTTCCATTCTTGGACTTTCAGCGTCTTGCATTTCAAGCTTTTTATTGAATTTTGCAACGCCGTAAGCTCTCGATAATGCGTGGCGAACAACACGCGACACTTGTTGACTTTGCGAAGGTGTTCCACAACAGCCCACGCGATGGAAAGGCCGTCGTAGGTAGACGTTCCGCGGCCGACTTCGTCTAGTATGACGAACGATTTCTCGGTCGCTTGATTTAATATGGTCGAGGTTTCTATCATTTCAACCATGAAGGTCGAACGTCCGCGAGCGATATCGTCCGAAGCTCCGATTCGCGAAAACAGCCTGTCCACAATTCCGATTTTCGCTTTAATCGCCGGAACGTAGCATCCAATCTGAGCGAGAATCGCGATTAACGCGTTTTGTCGTAGATAAGTGCTCTTTCCGGCCATGTTAGGCCCCGTGAGCAAGCAGATTTTAGAGTCGTCGTTTAAATCGCAGTCGTTGCTTGTAAAATCCTTAACGCATAATTCCAAAATCGGATGTCGGCCGTTTTCTATCTCTAAAACCGGATCGGCGCAAATTTCCGGCTTGACGTATTTGCGCTCTAACGCGACGATAGCGAAACTCGCGTAAATATCGAGCAGCGACAGCGTTTTTACGGCGTATGTGATCTCTTCTTGGAATTTTAAAACTTCTCGAACGATTTCTTGATACAGCTTTTCTTCTAAAATTTTCCATTCGTCCGCGACGTTTTCTAATTTGAACTGCAGCGAGACTAATTCTTCTGTGACGTACCTGACGCAGTTTACGAGCGTTTGCCGGTGTATGAATTTGCCGCTCATTTTGTTTTTTTGCGACATTGGGACTTCGACGTACCAACCCCAAACGGCGTTGCTGCGGATTTTTAGAGCGGAGATTCCAGTCTCTTGAATGTATTTGCGTTGCAAGTCCGCGATTAGATCTTCGCCGCGATCTTTTAGGCGTTTTAGCTTGTCTAATTCTTTAGAATATCCGTC
>JAISHN010000083.1 GCA_031262635.1 Holosporaceae bacterium | reverse complement strand
GACTATAGATGGAGAAGTTACCTTACAAGGCTGGATCACGATCGACGGTTTAAGGAATCCATGGGACGATTTTTCAGGAACACCGCCGACACTGACCTTTGGAAGGAGGGGAAAAATTATTTACGACAACGGAGTAAAGCTTAGAATACACGCGGATAAACAAACAATAACGCCTTATCTGGGACTTGGGATACATAAAAGCATCGACCCAACTGTGGACTTCATTGATCTTAGCGCAATTGGTATTGGACAGGGCGAACAAAATATTCAAGGTCAGTATCTGCAATGTCAATATAATAGTTCAGGCGGCTGGAATACATACTACTTCAAAATCACGTTAGAACCAGAACAATTTGATTTCGTTCAATTTATAGTAGAACCAATTTTTGGCGGCGATTGGAGCGTCTTAGCTGGGAAAGCTGCAGGCTCTAACTATAGAAACAAGACTTGGAAAGGCATTTGTTGCGATGAAAATAACTTGTACGCCATAAGTTATGACGGAACAGTATTAATACGGTCAATCGACAATGAAGAATGGCAAAAATGGGGAGGAGAAAGCGCTAAGACGGCGACAGAAGCGGCAGAATTAACCGGGAGCGGCAGTTGTGAATGGGGTTCAGCTATGTTTTGTAACGGAAAATTTTATACAATAGATTACTATACTGGAATAGTCGTAAGTTCTGAAAACGGCGTTGATTGGGACACGTGGGCAAGACCCGACGCCTACGAAGGCGGGGGATGGGCAGATATCTGTAGCGACGGCAGCGGTATATATGCGGTTAATTGTAATCTCAGAAGGATTATGTATTCACAGGATGGAGAGAGTTGGACGACTATTACATCAACGAACGATTCTGAAGAGAAAAGGATAGCTTACTATAACCGTAACTTATATATTATCAATAATTATAGCGGTCTTGTACTTGTAAAAGACCTAGATTTTGAGCAAAGTTTGTGGACTTGGGGGACGGCAAGCCCTTTGTCGAACAACTGGGAAAGTTGGACTGATATATGTTTCGATGAAAACGGCAAATTGTACGCCTTCCGTAGAGATTTAGGGATATTAGCGAGTTCATATGATGGTAAAGCATGGGACGTATCTTCAGCAACAACTGCGAATTCATTTTATAATCTCTGTTACAACAACGGAAAGTTTTATTCCATATCAAATAACAACGTTGGAACGACGGCGGTTTTTACAGTCTCGGATTCTTCTATTCAGTTTGGTTTTGGTGATAGTTCAACCCACCATATTACTGAACGTTCTATATTTCACAAGCAACTAAGCAGTAAAAATGCGACCATTTATACGCAAAATGCCCAGATTATATGGACTGAAATTAAGGGCGTTCAAATAGGCAATTTACATGATGATGCAAAGTTAGATTGCTTGACAGGAACTGCGCTTAATCGATCAGGTTATACGATTACATTACAAATTGGAAACGACGAAATTCTGAGCGACGAAATAAAGCTCGATCTATATCCTAACGCTATACTACCGAATTTTGTAGCAGACTCGAGAACTCTCGCCGTCGGCAAAACTCTTGTCGGAGTTTGCGCTAACCTAACGCCGTTACCAGGTAGTAAGGATAAAGTTCCGCTTGTTCTCGAAGGAAATTGGAGTCAATTCAAAGACGCTCCATTCGAAACCTCCGGCAGCGGAACTCTGCAGATCGCTTCTTCGGCTTCGATGCCTCAGTCCGATATGACGATAGGCGGCGAGAGCGGCGAATTAGTCAATCTGGAATTGGGATCAAACGCGATCACGACCGGCGCGGGAAAAACCGTGACGTTTAGGCCTGGAACGACGATCAGCGGAACCGGCAGCCTTAAAGTTGGAGCCGGAGGAAGAATTGTATTCTAACCCGAATAACGGGTTAGAAAATCAATTTAACGTGGAGATATCAAATATTTTCGTTATCCTAAAACGCCTTTTTACGTCATCGCGAGGAGGACGCAGTCCGACGCGGCGATCCAGAATTTATACTGGTTTCTCCGCATTTCTGGATTGCTTCGAGCTTCGCTTCTCGCAATGACGTAAAAAAAAGAAAGTCGACTACAACAAGCTAGTAATTCATTATTCCCTTCAACCATAATGCGGTTTCTAATCCTTTAGGCGGGTTTCTAGTCTTTTTAAATGGCCATCGCAAACTGTAGGAGCGAATATTATTCGCCCCATACAAAAGCAGCGCGACATAGAATTCTACTATCTATTATATTAACGCCTCGCCGAAGATCAACGAAGATGCCCAAGAACCAGCGGAAAAATGCGGAGCCGGCAGTTTAAGAATATCATCTTGAGCAACAGAGTCTTGAACAACAGGTTCACTCTCCTGCGACCAAGCGAGTATCGGCATAGGATTAAAGGGTATAGGAGGTAGAATTGGCCAAAAAACAGGAGGCGGCAACAATGGAAGCGCAACTGCGGGCTGCTGAGGCGACGTAGTCGCAACGGCTCTGCTAGTATAAGGTCTATCAGAGGTAGCGGTAGGACTTGCGGGATCCTTTGGTTTATTGTTATTTAGCCACCGTCGAACTCGTTGATAATCCCAACCCTTGTAACCTGCGAGTTGTAGAACATTGAGAGCCTTGTTAATCACGGCCCTCCTTGGCTTGCCCCCAGTTAACTTGCCCCCGTCGAAACTCTGTGGAATTCGCCAATAAGCCGCTGCATATGGATCTAAAATTTGCTCTTCCCCAATTGTAGTAAAGCGTCGATCACAATAGCGTATTTTACCGGTTTCCTCCGTCATTCCGTCAACGGCAGCTGTCAGTGAAAACACGCATATAACGCCAATAAGATACTTTTTCATTTTTATTACTCCATTAAATTTTATATATTTTATTATATTTTTATCTAAAGAACAATATATTTTTTACTATAGAGCATAAGTCGCGTGAAATAACGCTTAAAAAATCAGATCATCACTGTGAATTGGGCGGGGACGTTGATTTTGATTACTCCTCCGAACGCGCAGATCAGCATTGAGTCGCTTGTCATGATTGGTCCGGGTTTCATAAGAACGGTCGGTTTTGTCGGAATCCACGTTCCGGCGGGAGTCGGAATGCAAGGGCCGGGAGTCAGAATTCCAAAAGCCGCCGCCGTTAAAGCCGCCGTGACCGGATTGGCCATGCTCATGCAAACTCCAAACGGAGCGACGTTCATAAACGGCGCCATATCCATGATAGAACCCATTGGCCCCGCGGATCCCATCACCATCGGCGCGGGTAGAAACGTCAAAGCGCCTGGCGCCGCTCCAAACGGACACATCGTCATCGCTCCGCAGCAAACTCCAAATCCCATTATTCGATCTCCTTGCTAGAAACTAAATCTCCGTCTTCGTCGTAAGTTTCGACGGCAAGCTGTTTCCCATTCCGATATTTCGATATCTCCATAACGTTTCCGCTAGGAAAATATCGCGTCGCTTCTCCGTCTAGCTGATTGTCTTTGTACGTTGAATGTTCCATAAGAGTTCCGTCGGGAAAAAACGTTTTGCATTCGCCGTTCTGAAGTCCGCCGGCGTAGTTTGCTATTCGGATAACGGCGCCGGCATTGTCGTAGGACGTAAAAACGCCGTCGAAAAGACCGTTTTTGAAATTCGCCAAACCGACTTTGACTCCGTTCGAAAACAACGCGGCCTCGCCCTCTAATTTTCCGTTCGTAAAAGAAGCGAGCATCGTCGGCTTTCCGCTAAAATAGAATTCCGCCGGTCCCGACAATTCTCCATTCTCATAGTTTAGTTTGCCGGATAATTGGCCGTTGTCGTCGAAAATCTGCGTTTCACCCTGCGGAACGCCGTTTTTCATTGAAACCGTCCTCAAAAGCTTGCCGCTCGGGTCTTTTATTTCTTGAACGACTATTCCGTCTTCTTGATCAGCCACGCTTCGCCTCTTTTTTAAAATAATTTTATATAATTTATCTTTATATGGCTACGCTTAACTTTTATGAGAAACGAGTTTAAAGTTCGAAAAATCCTCGAACATCCAATCGTTTTTCAGCGTGTAATATATTGCGTTTAGCAACTTCCTCGCCGTCGCTACTATCGCTTTTCCAGATCCTCGACGTTCTTTGATCTTCCGGTAAAAGTCGTCCAGACGCGCGTTGTATCTCTTTGCTATCAAAGCGCATTGCACCAGCGTTCGTCTGGCCAGCTTCGATCCCCTTTTCGTTATCCGTCCGTCGCTCAATCGCTTGCCGTTCGAGCGTCTAACTTTCGGCGTTATTCCAAAATACGACGCAAGTTTCCCCGCGTCTTCAAAATCTCTTACGTCTCCGATATGCGCTAAAAATATCGCCGCGCTTATCGCTCCGATTCCTTTTACGCTCGTTAAATTCGCGTACCCAGGCAAGTCTTTCGCCCGTCCGATCAACAGTTTTTCAAGCTCGTTTGCGTTCAATTTCAGCGAAATTAGCTCTGTCTTGATTATGCGAATCGTCGTTTGTTCGAGATGGCCGAGCTTATCGAAAGCGACCGCTTTTTCGAATCCCTTTAGCGTCGTTAGCTGTTCTTTTTTGATCTTTAATCCATGTCCGTTTAAGATTCCGTAGACTTTATTGATCAAAGCGATCCTCGTTTTTACCAATTGTTCCCGAGTCCGAGCGATTTCCAATAATTGTCGATGCAACGGACTCTTCGCCCTAGCTTCCGGCAGCATATCCTTGCTCAAAAACAACGCGATCGCTCGAGCGTCGTTTTTATCGGTCTTATTCGTTGAATTCCTTATGACGTTGAATTTATGCGGAGCGACGATTATCGCGCGTTTTACTAAAGACAGAACCGCGTCTCTGAAAAACGACGAATTTCCCGTCGCTTCTAGGGCAATCTCGTCGCTTGGCCGCAGATCTGATAAAAACGCTTCGAACTCCTTGCCTTGAAGCTTGAAAGTTCTTATTTTCTCCCGCTTTTCCTTTTCCGAATAACAAACCGTAAAACTGTCGCTATGCAAATCGACTCCAATATGTCTCATTTCCGCCTCCAGTCAGACCCCTCCGCGTTTTTCTCGACAATCTTTTTCAAAAATCCGCAAACGTCGGTTTCGCGAGAGGCCTATTCGCAAAACCGACCGTCGCGAGCAGAATGTTTTCGGACGCTCCAAACTCCTATACGAGGTCTCTGCCTCACGGCGGCCGTTCGACGGCGGAAGCGAAATTGTCATATTTCTACGAAGTCTTTTTCGCCGCCATACGGCGACGGCTTCAAGTTTGCCCTCGTCCCGCCACTATCTGCTCGACGATATAATTTCATAAACCGCTTCGGCGGGCTATTGACGCAAAGTATGCTAGAACTAGCCGCTGATAACAAAGATGTAATTTAATGAGAGCGAGAGCGACGAAGGCCATAAAAGGTTACATTCCCGCCAACTAAATAAGCTAGAGGAAAAGCTGCGGAAGAACCCTGCTTATCTCTCTAACGCGTTCCCTCAGTAGCGGTCAGGAAATCCAACCACGCTTCTCTTTTTTGCGACGGAGACCGCAGCAAATACGCCGGATGAAAAGTCGGAAGAATTCTTGCCGAAACGCCGTCGATTCTCGCCCACTTGCCGCGAAGTCTCATGATCCCTTCGGACGTTTGCAGCAGAGCTTTAGTCGCCGTTCCTCCGAGGCATATGATCGCTTTCGGATCGACCAAGGCGATATGCTTTAGAACGTAAGGGCGAAACAGCTCGATTTCTTGGTTGGTAGGAGTTCTATTTCCAGGCGGCCGCCATGGCAGAATGTTCGTAATATAGACTTTCGTTCTATCCAGCCCAACGGCCGCAAGCATCTTATCCAACAATCGGCCGCTTTGACCGACAAACGGAATTCCCTGTTTATCTTCCTCGGCTCCAGGAGCTTCGCCTAAAAAAAGAATATCGGCGTTTTCGTTTCCAACTCCAAAAACCATATTAAGAGCGCAGTTTTTTAACGGAATATCGACTTTTGAGACTATTTCTCTTAATTCGGCTAAAGAAGAAACTTCCTTTTTTGTCTCACGGCGAACGCGGCTTTCGTCTGCGGTAACGTCGGATACTCCCGCGTCCGAAAACCACTCTAAAACTCGCTGCAGATCGTCCATTATTTCCTCGCCAAGGCGTCCTCTATCAATTTTTTCGCGTTCTCAAGCCCGTATAAAGCGATAAAAGACCCCATGCGCGGTCCTTCTTCTTGCCCTAATAGGTTGCGATACAATGCGTTAAACCACGACTTTAAATCTACAAAATCATGCCTCTTTCCGACTTCAAATACAACCGTCTGAATATCGTCGGCAGACGCGTTTTCGTCTAATTTATTTAATTCGGAGAGCAAATCGCTCAACGCTTCTCTTTCCAAGTCCGTTGGAATCGAATAGCGTTTTTTCGATTTTACGAAGTCTTGGTAATAGTTGATCGCGCGTTCGACGAGCTTATTCAAAAACGGCGCAGTCTCGGGAGAAGCGTCTTTAAGATACTTCTTTATAAAACCCCACAAAACGTTTTTATCGTCGGTATTACAGACGCTTACAAGATTTAACAAAAGCGAAAACGATATTTCAGTCTCCGGCTTCGGCGGGTTTCCGTTATGAATATGCCAGACGGGATTATTCACTTGCTTATCCGGCGTTTGAGTCTCAAAATTCCGCAGATGCGAGGCGTAGTCGTCGATCTGCTTTGGAATAACGTCGAAGTACAGCCGTTTCGCGCTCTTCGGCGACGCGAACATAAAATTCGCAAGGCTTTCCTGCGGAGCGTATCGCAACCACTCGTCTATGCTAATCCCGTTTCCTTTTGATTTCGATATCTTCTTGCCTTCTTCGTCCAAAAACAACTCGTAGTTGAAACCGGCGGGCGGAGTTCCTCCTAAAATTTTACAGATTTTGCTAGATAAATTGACCGAATCGATTAAATCCTTTCCAGCCATCTCGTAATCGACCTTAAACGCCGCCCAACGAGCCGCCCAATCGACTTTCCATTGCAATTTGCAATTGCCGTCTATTACCGGAAGCTCGGTCAACGTTCCATCTTCGTCTTTGAAAACGACGGTTCCGTCGTCGACTTTATATTCGTCGATTTTTACCTGCAAAACTCGTCCGGTTTTTGGAGAAATCGGTAAAAACGGACTGTAAGTCGCGGCTCTTTCCTCTCGCAGACTGGCCAGCATAACTTCCAAAATCTCTTCGCGACGTTCGAGAACTTTCAGCAATACTTCGTTGAAGACTCCGCTTTTATAACAGTCCGTAGCGCTTTTGAACTCGTATTCGAATCCGAACGAATCTAAAAACTCTTTCAACTTATTGTTGTTATGATCGCCGAAGCTTTCGCAACAACCGAACGGATCGGGAATATCGGTCAGCGGCTTCCCAAGATGCTTGGCGACCATGTCTTTGTTGGGAATATTGTCCGGGACTTTGCGCAGTCCGTCGCGATCGTCGGAAAACGCGAAAAGTCTAGTTTTCACGCCGGTTAGACGCTCGAACGCCCGCCTTACGTAGGTTGTGCGAGCGACTTCGCCGAAAGTGCCGATATGAGGCAGCCCCGACGGCCCGTATCCGGTCTCCAACAACGCGTATCCCTTCTCAGCGACGCTTTTGCGAGGGACGATTTTCCGAGCCTCCTCAAACGGCCAGGATTTTGCGTTTTCGTAGATAATTTTATCGAATTCTTTCATTATTTTTTCTCATTAACACAGGCGGGACGAATATAGCAGGTTATTCGGGAAAACTGAACTGCGACGAGGAAAGGGGATACAAGGAGAAATATGCCGGTCTGTTTACTTGGACAATCCCAAACGGCGCCTATCTTTGCAATTTGATTCAAATTTAGTTATCATTCGCCCAAACTAACGGCGGCGGAATGTTCTCGGCTCTATATAATCAAGAAAAACTATTTGCCACCATAACGACGGGTCTTGGCGACGACGTTGTTTTGAAATCGTTGATCGGCAGAGAGGCGATCTCCGAGCTTTTTGAGTTTCGAATCATTTTTTCTTCCAAAGACAGCGGATTGGACTTGGAAAAGGCTCTCGGATCGAGCGTGACTATCGCTTTTAAATCCGAAACCCAAGAGCGCTATATAAATGGAATCGTCGCGGAGTTCTCGCAAGGCGCTACCGAAAACAAAAGCGATACCTACGTTACCGAGTATTCTGCGACGATCAGGCCGACGCTTTGGCTTCTAACTCTTGACCGCAACAATTTGATCTTTCAGAAAAAAACCGCCGCGGACATTATAAGCCAAGTTCTGAAAGATCAAGGCGTTGCGGATATAGACGATAAAATTAAATCCTGCGGAAAGGTCGAAAGAGAATTCTGCGCTCAATACGCCGAAAGCAGTTTTAATTTTATCTCTAGATTGATGGAAGACGAGGGAATATTCTATTTTTTCAAGCACGAAGACGGCAAACATACGCTCGCGTTGGCGGACGCGGCCGGCGCTCATGAAAAACCTCCGGCCGGCGAGTCGAAAGTCGGATTCTTCATGGGACTCAACGATACGTTTCCGCTCGGAAAGGTGTTTTATACTTCTATGACAACCGCCGTTAATACTGGCGGGTACTCGGTTTCCGATTATAACTATACAATTTCTCAAACCGATTTATTTACAAAGCTGGATTCCCAATATAAAGGGCAGATGTATTATGAGTATCCTGGAACGTTCGGCAAAGCGAAAGAAGGCGAAGATTTATCAAAGTTGCGGGTTCAGCTTTTCGAATTCAATCATTGTCTGTTCAGCGGACAATCGACCGCTCCAGGACTGACTCCAGGATTTTTGTTTGAAGTTACGGATCATCACGTAGCCAAATTCAACAAAGAATACGTCGTTTACGACGTTGAGCATCGTTACAATTTTTCAGAATCTTCCGGCGCGATATACCGAAACAAATTCCGAGCGTTCGAGAAAGGCGTGGAATTCCGTCCGCAGAGAAAAACGCCGAGACCTCGCATATGCGGGACTCAAACGGCGATCGTCACGTGTCCGTCGGGCGAGGAAATCCTGCGAAACGAGCACTGCTGCGTGAAAGTTCATTTTCATTGGGATCGAATCGGCAAAAAAGACGAAAACGACTCCTGCTGGGTTCGCGTCGCTCAAACTCTCGCCGGCAGCGGATGGGGCGGCGTGTTTGTCCCGCGAGTCGGCCAAGAAGTCGTGGTGTCGTTCATCGAAGGCGATCCCGATCGACCGATAATCGTCGGCTGCGTTTACAACGATCAATATAAGCCGGCGTATTCCGACTCGGAAGCCATGATATCGTCGCTGAAAACCGTTACATTCAAGGACGACAAAGGCGGATTCAACGAAATTAGGTTTAACGACGAGAAAGATAAGGAAGAAATCTTCGTCCATGCTCAAAAAGACGTATATACGGTAATAGAGAACTCGCGAAAGGTTGAAATAAAAGAAGACTTCGACACTTTAGACTTATTTAAGGGATCCAGAACGATCACGCTTAAAGCGGAAGGAGACAATCCCGCAAACCACTCGCTATTTCTCAAAAAAGGCGACCATATAAGCGAGCTTACTGAAGGAAATCACAGCTATAAGATCGCTAAAGGCAATAGCGAGATAAAATTGGAAGAGGGAGACAGTTCGATCACTCTAACAAAAGGAAACAGCGTAATTCAAATGGACAAGGGCGATCGAACTATCACTCTCGGCAAAGGAAATCTGAAATACGATATTACAGGCGATTATACGCTGACTGTGTCGGGAAATTTAAAGATTAAAGTCGACGGGGAAATTTCAATCGAAGCCGGAAAAATCATAACGATGAAATCTGGTCAAGATACAAAAATGGAAGCCGGAACGGCGTTTTCGTTAAAGAGCGGAACAGACTTTAAAGCGGAGTCTGGAACCGCGATGGACATAAAATCTGGAATGGCCATGTCTATCAAGGCTGGGATGGGACTTGACGCGGCCGCAAATATGGCGATGACGATGAAAGCCAATATGACTCTCGAAGCGCAAGGTCAGTTAGGCGTGAAAATCGCCGGTCTTCAAGTCGAAGCCTCTGGACAAGCCATGGCGAAAGTATCCGCTCCGATGATCCAAATCGGAGGCGGACTGGTTCAGCTTGGGTGAAGAAAGCAACAAAACAAACAAATTATAACAGTCGCATAGCTTCGCCGCAGGTTTTAACGACAATGGAAATATAATAGAAAATACTTGATATACAATCTGTTATCCACGTCTTTAAAAAACCTTTTCGTTAGTTTTAGTTAATAAATAGTCAACCCTGACTCGTTTTTTTAACGTTTCTTAAAAAAAGGCTATTGCTTTTTCAATAAAAACATTTCATGCTCCAAAATTGTAGAGAATATTGGAGGTTGTATATGAATAAGTCAGAGCTGGTTGACGCAGTGTCGAAGGACAGCGGACTAACAAAATCAGATTCCGAAAAGGCCGTAAACTCGTTTATATGCGTTATAGGAAGCGTCCTTGAAAAAGGCGACGAAAAAGGCGTCAAGGAGGTCGCTCTTGTTGGATTTGGAATCTTCTCCGTAAACAAAACTTCAGGCAGAAGCGGCAGGAACTTCAAGACGGGAGCGGCAATCGAAATCCCGCCGAGAAACACCATTCGTTTTAAAGCCGGAAAGAATCTAAAAGAACGCGTAAACTGCAAGGGAAAAACTTGCAAACAGCTTAATTAAATCGTATTCTAGCATCGACGGTCGTTTTTAAGCGTCCGTCGATTTTGCGTGTAAAAAAGGTTCGAAGAATTTATGACGAGATATTCATCCGCCCTTGCTATTTTGCTTTTGTTTTCGGCTTACGTTCATGCCGAAGATTCGGCTTCTACGACGATTTCAGCAGATTCAGCGGCAAATGAAACGGCGGACAAGTCGGCTGAAGAAAATAAAGATAAAGCGGCAGACGAATTCCTAGACTTAGGCGAACCTAGCAGGAACATCGGAGGAGCTTATTGGGGACTTGGTCTTACTTGGTCGTCAATATCGCATAAATTAAAAGCGACTTCCGATAAAAATGAAGAAGTCAACTACAAAAAATCGGGCAATCAATTTGACGTGTCGTTGCTCGGAGGATTTGGAGCCGCTTTTTATAAATTATACTACACCGGAATTGAAGCGGAATTTTTCAAAAGATTTGGCGGAGGAACGAGCTATAGTAATGACGACAGAGCCGGATTAATTCATAATTCGACGATGGGCTTGAACATGGACGTAAGACTAGGTCGTCTCTTTCCAGAACATGGATGGCTAGCTTACGGAACGTTAGGATTTGCGAGAGTTCTTGGAAGAGCAGTTTTCCGCGACGCAGATCATAATAATAAACGAGAAGGATCATTTGGATCTTTCTATCCTACGGTTGGAATCGGAGCGGAGTATAAGCTTACTAACCGTTGGAACATTCGCGGAGATTTCAGATATTCTATCACGTCGAAAGACGACGGCAGAACTGTAAGCGGCTGGAAGTATGAAGCCAAACCAAACAGAATGGCGTTCAGAATATCTATAACAAGAAGCATTCTTTAAAAAAACGAACACTTGCGGTCGCATTCTTCATTCGCGGAAATCGGCAAGAGCGAATAATCGTTTGCCGCGGAACGGCGCTTCAAAGACTCCGTCCTCCTCGCAATAACGACGGAGTTTCGTTATAATGCCGCGATTTTACAATTTGTCGGAGTTTTTATTATGCTTACAGGCGATTCCGCAAGCGCCGAAATTTTTTCAAAACGAAACGCGTTTCAACAATATCTAATCGCTATCGTTCTTGGAATTTTGTGCGGATGTTTTAATTTTGCCCTTCCGGCGGCAGAGTTCGTTTCCGACGTTTTCATTAGGATATTCAAGTGTCTAAGCCTGCCGATAATCGTCGTTTCGCTAATAGTGTCTCTGTCTCGGCAAAGCTCCGACGATCAGTTAAAAAAAATAGGGCGACAGACGCTTGTTTACACGATTAGCGCGACCGTCATAGCGGCTTTTGTCGCCAGCGTTCTTTACGCGATTATTTCTCCGTCCAACGTAAAAACGGCGATAAACGCGGTTCGCGAAGCGATTCCCGCCGGCAAATATTCCGAATACGTCGCGCGTATGATTCCGTCTAACATTTTTTCTCCATTTCTAGAAAACAACGTAATGGGGGCTTTATTGATAGGCGTAGTCGTCGGAGCGGCGATAAGGCGAATTCCCAATTCCGAAGCTCTCGCCGCTCATAATTTTTTCAGACGCGTCCAAGAAATATTTTTCGTCGTCATCGGATGGGTGGTTAAAGCTATCCCGATCGCTCTTTTCGGATTTATCGCGACGGCCGTAGTTCAATTGAAAAGCGGAGCAAATTTAAAAGGTCTCGGCGAATACTTAAGCGTCGTCGTTCTTGCAAACGTCGTTCAAGGTCTCGTAGTTTTGCCGATTTTTCTTAAAGCGAACGGAATTCGACCGTTCGTTTCGATGAAAGCTATGGCGCCGGCGTTATCCATCGCCTTCTTTTCGAAATCTTCGGTTGGAACGCTGC
>JAISHN010000068.1 GCA_031262635.1 Holosporaceae bacterium | reverse complement strand
TCCCGCTCGAGCCGCTCTTGAATTACCTCCAAATGAAGCAACCCCAGAAATCCGCAGCGAAAACCGAATCCAAGAGCCTGCGAAGTCTCCGGTTCAAATGAAAAACTCGCGTCGTTCAGCCGCAATTTTATCAGACAATCTTTCAGCTTCGGATAATCCGCGGTATCGACCGGAAATATGCCGCAAAAAACGACCGGAACGCAAGGTTTGAACCCTGGCAGAGGCTCCGCGGCGGGTCTGTTCTCCTGGGTTATAGTGTCTCCTACCCTAGCGTCGCCGACGCTTTTTATACCCGCGACGACGTATCCTATTTCTCCGGTTTTCAACTCCGCGACTTCGGTCGGCTTCGGCTTAAACGCTCCGACTTTTTCGACTGAGCAGACGATGCCGGCGGCCATCAGCCTTATTTTCACGCCTGGTTTGATGCTTCCGTCTTTTACGCGAACTAAGGCGACGACTCCCATATACGGATCGTACCAACTGTCGACAAGCAGAGCTTTCAGCGGAGCGTCCTTGTCTCCGGTCGGAGGCGGCAGTCTTTTTACGATAGCCTCCAATACGTCTTCGATCCCGATTCCTAATTTTGCCGAGACTTGGATCGCGTCCGAGCAATCTAGCCCGATTACGTCTTCTATCTGCTCGCAGACTTTACCCACGTCGGCAGCCGGAAGATCGGTTTTATTGAGAACGACGATTATTTCATGATCGTGTTCCAACGCTTGATACACATTCGCTAAAGTTTGAGCCTCGACCCCTTGCGTCGCGTCTACTACAAGAATCGACCCTTCGCAAGCGGACAGCGAACGGCTGACTTCGTAGGCGAAGTCGACGTGCCCGGGGGTATCCATTAAATTTAACTGATAAGTATCTCCATCTTTGGCTCTGTATTCCAATCGAACAGTCTGAGCCTTAATGGTTATGCCCCGCTCCCGCTCGATATCCATGGAATCGAGCATCTGATCGCGAAACTCGCGAGCGTCCACCGCTCCGCAAAATTGTATCAGCCTATCGGCGAGCGTAGACTTTCCGTGATCTATATGCGCGACTATCGCGAAGTTTCTAATGTTTTTCATTTCGTTTGTTCTAATTAACGCCGCGGATTATACCGAATCGCCGCGATAACGTACAGAGGACGCGGAGAGCGGTTTTCGCTATTGCAACGACTCGCGCAAATTGTCCGCGCGTCTTCGCCGCTTGGATCCTTCGCTTCGCTCAGGATGACGAGAGAAGCGACGTAGCGTAGGTATTCTCTCTTCCATTGCGAAAGAGAGAGCGAGAAGATGTCAATGCGGTTTTGTAGGGGCGAATATCATTCGCCTTTACGGATTTTGGCGGGTTAACCCCGCCCTTACAAAAAACTAACGCTACGGATAACGTAGGGGCAGGGTCTGACCGCCCTTACGTCTCCTTTGCATCATCTTCGAGGACGTAAGCGGCTTACAAGCCGACGGCAGCGCGAAAAGATAAAAAAATGCTTGTAAAATCTGTCGAAAGACACTATTTGATATCATACGATTAATCTACGTCATATTCAAAAAGGGAGACGAAAATGCCGGAAATAGTTTTAATGGGACATGCTGGACGAATAGAGGCAAAGTACTATCATAGCAAGAATCTTAAGGCTCCGTTGGCGATCGTTTTGCACCCGAATCCGCTGCAGGGCGGGACGATGAATAACCGCGTCGCCGTCGCTTTATATAATACGTTCGTAGAAAATGGGTTCTCGGCCATAAGATTCAACTTTAGAGGCGTTGGAAGATCTGAAGGCGTTTATGACAAAGGCGAAGGCGAGCTTATGGACGCGGCCGCCGTTCTTGATTGGATACAGTCGGTAAATCAAGGCGAACGACCGTTGTGGATCGCCGGTTTTTCGTTTGGAGCGTTAATCGGCATGCAGCTTCTCATGCGACGACCGGAAATCGCGGGGTTTGTGTCGGTATGTCCGCCGGCCAATCTGTACGACTTCTCGTTCTTGGCTCCGTGTCCGGTTTCCGGCATGATAATAAACGGAGAAAACGACGTTATATGTCCTTTGGAAAGCGTAAACAAACTCGTCGATAAATTAAACAGCCAGAAGGGAATCAAAATCGATTATAGAGTCATTCCTGATTGCGATCACTCGTTTAAGGATCATATGGACGACCTGAAGGCTTGCGTTACGGATCATTTAAACGCAAAATACCTCAGACGCGCGGCGAATATGTGAATGGTTTATTGTCGTCGCTTGGCGAATTAATTGTAGGGGCGAATAATTATTCGCCCTTAGTTTTTATGAATTGCCGCGCCAAACCGCGTCTTTTTGTACATGACGAGAGTGAAAGGCTAATTAAATGAAACGCAAATCTTCCTTTCTAAACGAAGCCGAAGCTCGCGGATTCTTTTATCAATCCACTAATCTCGAAGCGATGGACGAGTTCTTAACGACAAAGGGAAGATTCGGTTATCTAGGAATCGACGTTACCGCTAAAAGTCTGCACGTCGGGCATTTGATTCCGATATTTTTGCTTCGATTGTTTCAAAAACACGGCCACAGGCCGATAGTCCTAGTCGGAGGAGGAACGACGAAAGTCGGCGATCCGTCTTTTAAAAACGCGACTCGTCCTATTTTAACGAACGAAGAAATCGCCGACAATTTAAACGGCATAAAAGAAAACTGTCTAAAGCAATTTCTAAAATTCGGCGAAGGAGAATCGGACGCGGTTGTCGCAAACAACGCCGACTGGCTGGATAAATTAGAATACGTCCCTTTTCTACGCGACGTTGGAAAATACTTTTCCGTCAATCGCATGATCGGGTTCGATTCCGTAAAAACCAAGCTGACGGCGGATAATTCGCTGAGTTTCCTCGAATTTAACTACATGATCATGCAGGCCTACGATTTTTACGAATTATATCGCGAACAAAATTGCCGGATTCAATTTGGCGGGCAAGACCAGTGGGGAAACATAGTCTGCGGAGTCGAATTGGTAAAGAAAAAACTCGGAGAGGAGGTTTTCGGCTTCACCTGTCCGCTTCTTACGACCAGCGACGGCGCGAAAATGGGAAAAACCGCCAAAGGAGCCGTTTGGCTGTCTAAGAATATGTTGTCTCCCTACGACTTCTGGCAATACTGGCGAAACGTCGACGACGCGGACGCAATCAAGCTGCTGTATTTGTTCACAGACTTGGAAATCGCGGAAATCAAGAAGATGGAGTCTGTAAAAGGCCGCGAGCTGAACGAAATTAAAAAAATATTGGCGGACGAAGTAACGGCGATAACTCACGGCAGAGATTCTCTCGCCGCAATCCATCAGACGACGACCGGCGCGTTTGGAAATTCGACGGGCGATTTATCGTCTCTAACTTCGATTCCCCGTTTGAAGAAACCGCGCGGCGCCTCGATCGTCGATATAATCGTAGAAAGCGGCGAGCGAGCGAGTAGAGGAGAGGCGAAACGACTGCTTCGCGACGGCGGCGTTTATATAAACGGCGAAACGATATCGGAAGATTATAAAATTCCCGCGAATTTACCGCCAGGCGCGACTTTGAAGCTCTCCTGCGGAAAGAAAAAGCACTTGATAATCGAGGTTGAGTAGAACGAATCCCACGGTTGAGAAGCGTGGAAATCGCATGGATCTTTTGGCTGGGGCGAATATTATTCAGCTTTTCCGTCATTGCTGTAGAAGTCAACTAATTCGCTACATTTTTGGTTAAGTTAACTAACTAAGAATGGAGGGAATAGACGATGACGACGAACAAATGGTTGATATCGGGGACGTTGGCG
>JAISHN010000036.1 GCA_031262635.1 Holosporaceae bacterium | reverse complement strand
CCAGCTACAAAAAATTCTAACAGCTTCCCTTGAACTTTTTCTCCTAATTTACAATTCCTTATCCACATACCAACATCCTAACGCTCCTCGCGTCAGGCGCCAGGCCCTAATACTATTTAATTTATTGACGGGAGAATTCTATGTTTGGAATTACAGATTTTAAATATGGAGAGGGTGAAAGAACCCAATTTAACGAGATATTTCAGCGTCGTTTGCAGAACATCTTTCCTCCACTTCTTCGGAGCGCTCCTATGCCTCAAATAATTTCAATAACAGAGCCTAGGCTGCGTTAGGAAAAATTTTGTTCATCGTCCCTTTCCATCATCCTGAGCAAAGCGAAGGATCCATGCGACGAATAAGCTTAAAAATCGTTTGGATCCTTCGGCCGCAAGCGGCCTCTAGGATGACGGAGAAGGAAGAAACTTCGCGGCTTTGCGCTTCTAGCAATGACTTATTGCGGAGTATAAACCTACTGTTTCAACAAAAATAGCCTCATACCACTCGTCACATTTTTCCTAACGGAACCTAAAAACTAAATTAAATTATCGATTTTCATAACGAGCGACGCATTGACATTTACCGATCTTTTTTCTACTCTTTCGCTGTGTTCTCAGGGGGCGTAGCTCAGTTGGTTAGAGCGTCGGCTTGTCACGCCGAAGGTCGCGGGTTCGAGTCCCGTCGCTCCCGCCAGTGAAGTTTCAACGAAAAACCATCCTTAAGCAGCATCCGCCAAGATCGAAAACTACGACCAAGCGCTTTGTCGTTTCGCTTTTCACAATGACGTAGAGGCGACTATTGTCGACGCGGCGCCATGAGGACAAACCCTTCTCTTTATATCCTTGCTGTAGAAGTCAACTAATTTGTTACATTTTTTGGGATATTATTAATAGAGCTGTAAAGGTGATTTTCTTTAGGTTCCGTTAGGAAAAATGTGACGAGTGGTATGAGGCTATTTTTGTTGAAACAGTAGGTTTATACTCCGCAATAAGTCATTGCTAGAAGCGCGAAGCCGCGAAGCTTCTCTTCCTTCTTCGTCATCCTAGAGGAGGGCGAAGCCCGACGAAGGATCCACGCGCTTTTCCGGCGTACTCGCCGTCTGGATCCTTCGCTGCGCTCAGGATGACGGAAAGGGACGACGAACAAAATCTTTCCTAACACAGCCTAGTAATTCATAATTCCCTTCAACCATAATGCGGTTTCTAATCCTTTAGGCGGGTTTTATAGATTAGCTTCGTTCCACAGCGGAGCTTTGATCTTTTTTAAAAATAAGTCGCGAGCCAGTATTTCGTCTTCAGACGGAGGAAAGCTTCGCGCTTCATACGTTTTATTTTTTCTCTTAACGCTGTGTTTTTCAAGCGAAACTTCTCGTTCCACCTCAAAAGACAGATCGCTTTGGCGGCCGCCCAGGAGATTTATATACACTTCCGCAAGCAATTGACAGTCGACCAACGCTCCATGCGTTACGCGGGCGGACGTATCTATGTCGAACCTTTTGCATAAAGCGTCGAGCGTCGCCGGAGCGCCAGGGAATTTTCTTTTAACGATTTGCAGCGTGTCGACGGCGTTTTCAAGATCGAACAACGGCTTGTTAAGTCTGCTTAGCTCGCTGTTCAAAAAGTCTATGTCGAATTTCGCATTATGAATGACGAGTCTAGCGTCGCCGACGAAACTCAAAAATTCGTCCGCGATATCTGCGAAAAGCGGCTTATCCGCCAAAAATTCGTCGGTCAGTCCGCTGATCGCCGACGCGTCCTTCGACATTTCCCTCTGCGGATTTATATACGTCTGATACGTTCTTCCCGTCGGAACGCAATTCGCTAACTCAACGCAGGCGATATCTACGACGCGGTCTCCGTTCTCCGGGCTTAATCCAGTCGTTTCCGTGTCCAACACAATTTCTCTAACAGATTTCGGGTGAGGCATGATTTTTTCTCTTTTTAGCGTTCGTCATAATAAAACAAAATCCGCGATACGCGCAAAAATCTTTTACTTTCGCAAACGCGATTAAGCCGCGCTTTTCTCTAGCGTTCTTCTATGTAAGTCTCAATCATCATATTGATCTATAAGAGAAACTGTCTTAGGATGAGACGCTTGTTAATTATAAGCGAATAGGAGGCTTTATGAGAAATGTTAAACAAGACGTTATCAAGGTTGTTACGTCGTGCGAGACGGCCTTTTTATCGACGATAAATTCGGATGGTTTTCCAGAAACTCGAGCTCTGAACAATTGTCTTAACAGGAAACTCGGCGACGATCTAAATATGTATTTATGCAGCAATTTGGAGTCTCGGAAAATAGAGCAAATTAAGAAGAACAATAAAACTTCGCTATATTTTAATACAAACGAGATGCAGACTATGTCTTTGTGCGGAAATATCGAAGAAGTAACCGACAAAGCATTAAAAGATAAATTCTGGCGAGATCAATTTGCTCCTTACTATCAAAACGGGAAAGACGATCCGCTCTATGGAATACTAAAATTTATTCCGCTCTCGTACAAATATTACGATTATTCGAGCGGAATCCCTCAAGAGGTTAAAGGCAAGTTTTAATCTTAGCGGCGATAAAACGCGTCGCGGCGTTCTTATCGTCCGCGTTTTATTCCTCAATATAAATCTAGCGTCGAGTTTAAACATAGTTTAGAATCAAGCGGAATTTTTAAAAGTGGATTTCTTGTTATGGCCGATGAAATTGATTCAATAATAGAAGAAATAAACGAAGAAATAAAAAACGATCAATTTCTGCAGTTTCTTAAAAAACATAAAAATACCATTGGGGCGACGATCGCTGTCGCCGTGATCGGGATATTGGCTTATTCATCCTGGTATTCGCGAAAAAAAGAACAAATGCAGGAAATTACTAACGTTCTTCTGGAAGAGCTGCAGGCTCCGTCCGGCGAAAACTTAGTGTTGGCTAAATTAGCGGAAGACGCTCCGGCGGAACTTAAGCCGATGCTTCTTATTATGGCGGCGGGAAAAAATTTACGCGATTTCAAAGACGTTCTCAAAAACGCCGAAACTCTTCTGGCGTTGACGAAAAAAAGCGGAGTCGATATCGTTTGGAAAGATCTGGCGACTATTATTTACGTTTCCTATCGTTTGAAAAAAGCCGACGAGCTAATAAAACTGCTTGAACCGCTGACGGCCGACGACAGGCCGTTTCGCTTTACGGCTCTCGAATTTATCGCTATGAGCTACGAAAGTCTTGGGGATCATAAAAAGGCGGAGGAAAATCTGAAAAAGATTGTCGATAACGCCGAAGCTCCTAGAACGTTGAAAAAAAGAATCGCTATGTTATTAAATCGCATAAAGAATAATTCGGGAGAGTAAAGTATGATGAAAAAAGACCGCGCCGCGTTGTATGTCGTTCTCGCGTCGTTGGCCGCGTGTTCTTCTAAAGAACCGCTGCCAGGAACTAGAGAAGAACTGATCATCGCGGAGTCGAGCGAGGAAATTGCAAAGGGAACCGTTGATCCTAGTCCGGCGGTTATAGATTCTTCGGAAGAGTCGAACGCGGAATTTGTTCAAGCTCATTTTAATTCTTCACATTACTATAATCCGCTGAAATTTTCAAATTCTCCGAGAGAAATTTGGCGGAGTAATTTGGATTTCGAGTCTACGGAGGCTCTAAAAATGACGGCGGCTCCGGCTGTGGCGGCACCGGCGCTTCCGGCGGCGCCGGCGGGCGCTGTTGTCACCGTCATGGGCGCCGAAGGCTATCTCTTGGG
>JAISHN010000034.1 GCA_031262635.1 Holosporaceae bacterium | reverse complement strand
ACGCAGACCAGCATCCTCCTCGCCAACGTCTCCGATATCAACCCTTTGTTCGTCA
Source organism: Holosporaceae bacterium (assembly GCA_031262635.1). GTDB lineage: Bacteria > Pseudomonadota > Alphaproteobacteria > UBA3830 > UBA3830 > JAIRMQ01. The sequence goes on along the minus strand of JAISHN010000034.1, from coordinate 22,556 downwards.
TCGTCTATTCCCTCCATTCTTAGTTAGCTTAACTTAACCAAAAATGTATCGAATTAGTTGACTTTTACAGCAATGACGTAAAAAAAGAAAGTCGACTACAACAAGCTAGTAATTCATAGTTCCATTTAACCAGAATGCGGTTTCTAATCCTTTAGGCGAGTTTAGAACTTCGCTAGTCAGGCTGTTTCTGTGAAAAATCTCTCGAACGCGTTCGCGACGGCGGCGGTTTTATCGAGAAGCGCGGGTTCGCATATATTTACGCCGTAAATAATCTCTTGAACTTTTTTTATCTCGCGATCTTTTGGATTTTTACTCGCGGCGATCGGCGAGAGGATTTTCGCTTCGTCGTCGAATCCGTCGCTCGCAACGCCGTTTAATATGTCGACGTATATTTTCAATATTCTAAGGAAACTCGTTTTAACTATCTCAAAACGTTCGCATATTTTGTTGTCGACGATCCATTTTAAGGCTTTTGGCCAACTGTCGCTAGCGAATCCTCGCAGTATGTTTTCATAAATCTCGATTCCGTTGTTTTCGCTTAAACGCAAAGCGTATCCGACAGAGCCTTCCGATAGCCGAGCGAGTTTTTCGGAGTTTTTTACGCCCATATCGTCCAGAACGCGTTTGACCGTCGACTCTTCCAAAGGGCGGAAATATAGTTTAGCCGATCTCGAGAGCAACGTCTGAGGAATCATGCCGGCGTTGGAGCAAATCATAACGACGACCGTGTCCTTAGGCGGCTCTTCGAGCATTTTTAACAACGAATTGTATATGTTTTTATTCAGGCTTGAAGCATTTTCAAGTATCACGACTCTTCGCTTTGATAAAGCCGGAGTTTTTTGAACTTTGAGAAGCAGTTTTCTTACTTCGTCTATAGAAACCGATTCTTCGGTCTGTTCTAATATAAAAAAATCTGGATGAGTTCGCAAATCGACTAATTTATGTATCGGATTTCCTTCGTCTACGTCTAGCGCGTTTCTCTCGGGAATAACGTCGGCTAAAAGACATTTAGCGAATTTAAAAGCTATTCCCGCTTTTCCAACTCCAAAGAGTCCGTGAAAAATCCACGTCGGGAATATTCTGCCCGAACGCAACGCTCCCGCAAGCTCGGCTTCTTCTTTCTCATGTCCTAAAATACGATTCATATTTTTCTAAAATTGCGTTTTATTATTGGCCTTACAATAGGCGAATGATATTATCGATCCCGATTGACGGCAATAGGTTAGTTTTTTTGTTCGCCGTCGTTACAAGGAGGCGTTGTGAAAAAGACAGCTCTAGTCACGGGCGGAACAAGAGGAATCGGAGCGGGGATTTCCAAAGCGTTAAACGAAGCCGGATATTCGGTTGCGGCAAATTACAACGGCGGAGCGGAAACTGCGAAAAAGTTTCATGAAGAAACGGGAATTCCGGTTTTTTGCTGGGACGTTTCGATTTATGAATCTTGCGAAAAAGGAATCGCGGAAGTCTGCGAAACGCTTGGCGGAACGATCGACGTTTTGGTCAATAACGCCGGCGTAACCAGAGACTCTATGCTGCATAAAATGGCTCCCGAAGATTGGACGAAGGTTATAAGCGTCAACCTAAACTCCGTTTTCAACATGTGTCGAGTAATAATCCCAAGCATGCGAGACAAAAAATTCGGCAGAATTATAAACGTAAGCTCCGTTAACGGGCTAAAAGGACAGGTCGGACAATCCAACTACGCCGCCGCGAAAGCCGGAATCATCGGATTTACAAAATCGCTCGCTTTGGAGTCCGCGTCCAAGGGAATCACGGTAAACTCAATCGCTCCCGGGTACATATCCACCGAGATGACGGAAGCTATCCGCGACGACATAAAAGAGCAAATCAGAGCAGGCATTCCAGTCGGAAGATTCGGACGCGTCGACGAAATCGCGAACGCCGTTCTTTTCTTAGCCGACGAAAAATCTTCCTTTATAACCGGAGCTGCGCTAAATATAAACGGCGGACAGTATTTACAATGAGAGGTTTATATGGAAAAAGGACGCGCGTTTGAGACGATCGTCGGCGTTTTTGTTCTAGCGGTCGCGATTTTCTTCTTCGATTACGTTTACAAAAGGTCGGGATGGCAGGGCGCGGACGGATATGAGCTCATTGCGAGATTCGATAAAGCCGACGGATTGTCCGAAGGCGTAGACGTAAAAATCAGCGGCGTGAAGGTTGGAAAAATCATAAGCGTAAGCGTCGAGCCTGAATCGTTTTTTGCCGTCGTAAAATTTTATGTCTCTAAAAACCTAAAACTTCCGAAAGACTCTAGCGCCAGCGTCGCCAGCGACGGATTATTCGGAGGAAAGTATCTTTCTCTAACGCCCGGCGGCGAGACGGAATTTTTGAAAGAAAACGACGAGATCGAAAACACGTCGGGGCCGATTAATCTAGAATCGCTAATCGGTAAATTCGTATTTTCGAACGACAAGAATAAGGAAAGCGGAAAAAAGTAAAATTTTCATAATCTAGGTTCCGTTAGGAAAAATGTGAAAGGCTATTTTTGTTGAAACAAGAGGTTTACGCTCCGCAATAAGTCGTTGCTAGGCGCGCGAAGCTTCTTCCTTCTCCGTCATCCTTCCCCCCTTTCGTCATCCTAGAGGAGGGCTTGCCCGACGAAGGATCCATACGCTTTTCCGGCGTACTCGCCGTCTGGATTCTTCGCTACGCTCAGAATGACGGAAAGGGACGACGAACAAAATTTTTCCTAACACAGCCTAGTCCATTATAACGTAAGGAAAATTTTCACTCTTCTACGCGGCTTTCTTTAACGCCGGCGAATTGTTTTATATCTTGAGCTATTTCATGCAGCTTATTTACCAGATCGTCTTTTGAGGTTGCGTTATATATTTTCGCGCAGCCGGCGTCTGTCGCGTTCAAACATTGCGCTAAACCGTCTAACGACGTTGCGGTCGAACCCATTCTGTACTTGATTATATAAGTTCTAGGTTTTGCTTTTCCAGTGGATAACTCTTTCAGCTCATCATAAGCATCGGTCGCAGCGCTGGCTAGAGCTTGGTTTGGTTCGGTATAAGCTGGAGAAATATCTCCAGTCGTCGTTAGAACCTGACGTCCATTATTAACAAGAGCATAATTAGCTGGAATGGTAAATCCGCCGAAAATGAATTGAGCGTTTCCGCCCGACGCGGCGTTTGTAAAATCAAAACTGGCTATATCTGAATTTCTAATGTTTGAGTAATTCTGAAATATTCTATGAGTTCCAGTAAAATTATATATCTTACATTTTAAGTCTAAGTACGTATCTGCCCCCGACTGATCAAAAAGCCTGAGTTGCGGAGCGATGGTTCCTATATCTTCTAGGATACAAAAGAAGTCTCCAGCTATTTGATTGGTTCTGAATTCGCAATAAGGATTGCCATAACTAGTCATACCAGCTACTAGTCTACCAGTATCTGTTTTCCAATATCCAGCAACGTCGTCATAATACATCATATTGTAGTTCATGAGATCATAATAAGAATCAGCAGAAGTAGAAGAAGTAATATAATTTTTCGAAAAATCCACTACCCGCGAGCAATTGGGAAGACTAGGTTTTGAGTATTCGAAAACAACGTCCGAGTTAACCATCTGCGGATCGGATATTTTAACGTTCGTTAGCGTTAGATTTATTTTGTACGTTCCATCGCTTTGAAGCTCGTATTTATGGGTTTCGGGAGATATTGTAAACGTTTGATAATTCTCGTTAGTTACGCTAATTGAGTTATCATTGTCGGATGCGTTTTTATAAGCAATGTTTCCAGAAGTAATATTGGGTTGTACAGTTACCGCCAACTGTCCGTCGCCGCAAAAGCAAAGCCAAGTAGCGTCGTCTCCCTTATCGTTTAAAGTTCCGATGCCTTTATTGGCGATTATATCGTCTTTTGTATATGAAGAAGCGTAGGTTTTGTTTTCTGTATTGATAAAAAAGAAATTATTTAGCTGATAACGGTAAGGCGATTTGTTTGTAGAATTGAGCGTTGCATCGGAAGGACAATCATTAGAGATCAGAGCTCCAGATTTATCATATAATTTCGTACAAGTTCTAGAATATCTTTCGAAGGTAGCTTTAAAGGCCTGGAGAGATGAATTATAATCAATATGTTTTATTTGCCAACCCGTTGCGGGTTCCCCCTCATAATTAATCTCATCACTCACTATACAGCTCTTCTTAGTGCAACTACACGAGCTTGTTAACCTCAATTTATTTCCATGCTCATTATCGCATGTCTTAATAATAACTTCGTTATCTCCGTTGCTGCAGTCTGAACTAACTATAGTGTCACATAATACAATACTAGTTCCGCTTACATCGTAAGTTTCCGACGACTTATAGCTAAATCTTCCTGTGAATACTTGCACTCTGTCTGCGTAGCTCGATGTTTTGTTACTCAAATCAAACACGTTATATTTATTTCCGCTTAATATCTCTCCTATCGATGACCAACCGTCTGCTGTATACATAGTGAGATTTTTTTCTCCGCCCATATATTCCGTTATTCCAGCCGCCGTCATCAAAAATTTCACTTTTTGAACGCCGTAACAAGATGGGTGAAAATTATAAGCTCCAATTTGACCAGGATTATTCTCATTCCAATGCCATTTGTCGGCGGAACCACCGTAATTGCCATAGTCCCCGCAGATGCATGGGTCCGTATATTGCTCCGACGTTAAATTTTTTACATCGCAGACGTGTCCGCTATTGTTCAGTATTAGACTTTTAAAAGTTCCATTTGGCGAGTTGATACCGTAATGAGCATAGCATCGCAGAATTTGGTTAGATAAAGTGGCGGAAGTAATTTCTGCGTTAGTTAAACTATATTTCATTTTATAGATAGAAAGATTATGTCCAAAATTGACTCCGCCCGTAGCTGCATTGCCGTATAAGCTTACCGAATTATGATTCCAATTCCACATTGTTTTCGTCGGTCCGCTAAATGTAAACGTCCGCGTTTCAGTTAAATTATGAGTCCCAACATGGTCTTGTATGTTGTTGTCGCTGTAAAACGTGACGGTTCCCAGCAACGGTGTTCTCGCCTTAATAGTCAGCGGTCTTTTTACATTAGTCGTAATCGTCGCCGTTTGATTAGTTTTTCCAAGAGCATCTGCCCCAGATAGCGTAACAGTTGGCGTTACCGTCGTATACGGCCTATTAGTTATTTCCGCGGAGATTAGGCGAATGTTTTCCATATTGAAGGTAATGAAATAATTGCCATTTGCATCTTTTGTATTGGAGATTTGCGACGGTTCGATGTAGAACTCGCGCCTGTCGGTTATCGTTTGCTCGCTTGTCGTCGTTCCTCCGGTTGTGGAAGCGGTTATGTTGGTGAATTGAATTGAAATGGGATCTATAGGCAAAATTTCCACTAATTGGCCGGAACTGCTATTTATAGAGTATAATTTATCGCCTATAGAGCAAATGCAAAGCCACACTCCAGAAGCAACATCACCAGCTTTATTTGAGCCTATTGCCTTCCATGCGGAAGAGCTAACGCTTGTATCTAATGTAAACAACTGACCACCGGATGCTTCTAGAGCGTAAAGTTTGCTACCTATAGAACAGATGCCATTAAAATAACCATTTGCTGCTACTGAATACATTGGTATCAAACCAGGACGATTAGAGCTTGTTTGTCGCATTGCTAATTTACCGCCGAAGTCTATAGAGAATATTATGTCGCCCATTATGTTGCCCATAGAACAGATTTTCGCCCATCCAATATTTTCAGGAACAGCATCATTTGCGTTAGCTATCATTGCCCATTCATTAGAAAAAAAGTTGAATTCAAATAACTCGCCGCTCTTATTTATAGCGTAAAGAGAATTGGTTTCATCAACAACACAAATGCTTATGTAAGAACCGTCATTTCTTTCAACGACATCACTAATGTTATTTAAACTTATTATTTCCCATGCGGGAGAACTAGTGCTCGTGTCTAATACTAATAACTGTCCGTTATTATCAACATTACCATTACCATTGCATATGGTAAATATCTCAGCGCCTATAGAACAAATCCCACACCAGATAATAGAAGGGACGACGTCGTCAGCTTTATTACCTACCGCAGTCCATGTAGGAGCATTAACGCCTGTGTCTAACGTTACCAACTGACCAGACCTTTGGTTTATAGAGTAAAGTTTGCTACCTATAGAACATATTTCCTCGTAATATCCAGGAGCAACGTCGCTCGCTTTGTTCGACCCTAGCGTTTTCCACGAACCCTCGCTTCTAGGCTCCACAACCACCTTCACCAAATTCTTCTGCGGAAACGTCAATTTTCCCGTAACTGCGGCGGTTCCATTGGTTTCATAATATTCACTATCGGCATTATATGCGACCGTTCCGCTAGTCGTAGTAAAAACCAACGTTCCTTTGCTGCTCTTTACGGGAGAAGTAGTCGCGGAGTTCGTAGGAGCTCCATAATTGTTGCCAAAGTTTATCACGTCGCTTTCGTACATTGGAATTTCAGAGTTATCGTTGTTAAATCCGAGATAGGTCAGCTCCTGCGGCGCGAAATTATCGGGAGCGTTGACGACTATGATAACCGCCTGTTTTTTAGCGGTTCGAGCCGGATGAGCGAGTTTTGAAGAAGCGCTTGCAGCCGCAGCCGGATGACTCGTCCACGAGCTTAGAAGATTCGCCGCCCAGCTTAAAGGCAAAAACAGGAAATTAGACTTGTTGTCGGCGTCGTTTATTGGTCGAAATAGTCCTAAATCGTAGATCACGCTTCTAATATCGTCCGTTAATTCCGTGATGAAGTACGGATTCGCCATATAAGTTGGGCAAGTCCTTTCGCATACTCCCGCTAATAGATTGCAATGCCCGAGATAACACGGATTTAGGTTCATTCTCTGGAATTTGAATTTATCGTCAGACGTTGGATTATCAACAGATAACAAACAATTTCCATTATAAACTGTAACTCCTCTATAGGTTTCCGAATCTCCCCGACGGCGCATGATTGGATAGCCGATGTTTTGATCGGCGGTCGTATCGCCGTCGTCGCCGTCGGTATCTCCCCAATCATATTGAATATCGGTAGCCGCGCTAATTAGTTCGCCTCCTTGTTGTCCGTCAGTTCCATAGGCGACCGCTTGTTTTATATAAGGATCTGACGGAATCGCGTTCATCGGCGGAATAGGGACAGTCCAATCGTCCGTCCTGTTAGGGGGAATCGATACCTTTGCCGAATACGGGACGACTCCAACCGCGACTCCGACCATATGCAGGAAGTTGTCTTGTAGAAATTTTTGAAAAGCTCCGGCAACTTCGCATATCGGCGTTCCTGAACGCGAGTCGGCGTTTGGAGCGACCAGCGTTCCAGAAGAGCTGTTATCTGAAGAGCACGCGGCGTGATTTGTCGGTATCGCGATGACTATGTCCACGTCGCATTCTTCAGGATGCGCTTTGACGGTTTTGTTTTTTAAGGAAGGAAACGAACAAGTTATACATTTATTTTCAGTATCGAGCGTTAGAGTTAGTTTATTATTATTTTGAGTATAATGCGCGACGTTATAACTATCCGTTCCAGAGGATGTGGAATAGAGAGCGTATGAGACGTTTGCATTTGTCGGGTCGAATGAAACGTCTAAAGGATCTTGAAGGCAGAGCAGAGGGTCGCTTGTTATCAATGTAGAGGCGCTAATAGGACTAGACGCGATTGAAGCGCGATTCTTTATTCCGTAACTAGAAAAAGATTTATATATTCGCGCGAGACTGTAAGAAGAAATGTCGTTGGTCGCTCCTTTTTTTACGCCGACGTTGTTTACCGTGAAATCAATATGCTCCAAATGGTCGTCTAACGCTCGAGCGGCCGCCGAATAGACGTAGTCTTGCTGTTCGCTCCACGTTTTCCCTGGAATATACGCTTCTAACGCGGCCTGCGCAGTTGTAAAAATCGCTCCGCTTTCGTTTTTTATATTATGAGAAAGCTGATTATACTTTAAAACGTATTGTACGCACATAATCAAAATCGAAACCGACGCCGTAACCAGAATCGCGACGTATCCTTTACGCCTGCCGCGAAGTTTCGTCAATAATTTTATAATAAAACCCAAAACGCTATTCATGATCGCGAAGATATTCGCATTATATTTAAGAAAAAATTAACGCGACTGGATTCTTCCGCTAGAGGATGATGAAAAAGGGAGGCGTTTTATGAATGACGGGGAAATAAACGCTTTCTTCCGGATCCTCGGCCTTACGGCTAAGGATGACGAGCTGGAAATTCAGAATTTTATTCAGCTGGAATACGAGTTTTAATTCATTATTCCGGTTTAAAAAGCCTATTTCGTTAAAAGCATTCATTAGCGAAAATCGCTTTATCAGCAAGGGGGAAATGTGATAAATAGAATAACCATTTTAAAATCGTCCGCAACAGAAGGATAAAAACATGAACAAAGGACACATATCTCAAGTACTTGGCGTTGTCGTCGACGTGACTTTCGAAAAAAAAGTCCCAGACGTTCTCAACGCTCTTGAAGTTATGAACAATGGAAAAAAAGTCGTTCTAGAGGTCGCTCAGCAACTTGGCGAGGACGTCGTTAGAACTATCGCTATGGATATAACCGACGGGCTGCAGCGAGGTCAAGAAGTCGTCGACACGGGAAAAATGATCGAAGTTCCAGTTGGAAAACAGATGCTTGGACGAATTATCAACGTTGTCGGCGAGCCGATCGACGGCAGAGGCCCTCTAAATGCAAAAACGGTTTTACCGATTCATAGAGCGGCTCCTCCTCTGACGGAACAAGCCTCGGAGACGGAAATTTTCGTGACCGGCATTAAAGTCGTCGACTTGTTGGCTCCATACGCTAAGGGCGGAAAAGTGGGGTTATTCGGCGGAGCGGGAGTCGGAAAAACCGTCTTAATTCAAGAATTGATCAACAACATCGCGAAAGCGCACGGCGGATATTCGGTTTTCGCCGGAGTCGGAGAAAGAACGCGAGAAGGCAACGACCTCTACCATGAAATGATCGAGTCCGGCGTTATAAAACTCGACGGCGAGTCGAAAGCCGCTCTGGTTTACGGACAGATGAACGAGCCGCCTGGGGCGAGAGCGAGAGTCGCCTTAACCGGTCTCACGCTTGCGGAATATTTCCGCGACTTTGAGCGTCAGGACGTTTTGCTTTTCATAGACAACATATTCAGGTTTACGCAGGCGGGATCGGAGGTTTCGGCGCTGCTTGGAAGAACCCCGTCCGCCGTCGGATACCAGCCGACGCTCGCGACCGAAATGGGCGAGCTGCAGGAGCGAATCACCAGCACGACCAAGGGATCCGTCACCAGCGTTCAGGCGATTTACGTTCCGGCGGACGATCTGACCGATCCCGCTCCGGCGACTTCGTTCTCGCATTTGGACGCGACTACGGTTTTGAGCAGAAAAATATCGGAGCTTGGAATTTATCCGGCCGTCGATCCTCTGGATTCCACTTCGCGGATGCTTTCGCCTCATATAGTTGGAGAAGAGCACTACAGAGTCGCTCGAGAAGTTCAGCGAATTCTGCAAAGCTACAAGGCGTTGCAAGATATCATCGCGATTCTAGGTATGGACGAGCTTTCAGAAGAAGATAAACTCGTCGTCATGAGAGCGAGGAAAATACAGAAATTCCTTTCGCAGCCGTTCTTTACCGCTTCGGTCTTTACCGGCGCGCCAGGAAAATTCGTCAATCTCGAGGATACGATTAAGAGCTTTGCCGCGATTATTTCCGGCGAATGCGACGACCTGCCGGAAACGGCGTTTTTCATGGTCGGCGGAATCGAGGACGTTTACGAAAAAGCGAAAACTATGGGAGACGCGGCTTGAGGGCGAAAATTTTAAGGCTTGAAAAGAAACTCTTTGACGGAGAAATAATGAAAGCAGTCTTGCCCGCCGCCGCCGGCGAGATGTGTCTGCTGCCGCGTCATATATCCATCATGACTCCGCTAAAAAAAGGCGTTGTAAAGGTATTTACGCCTGATTCCGAATCTCCGGTATGTATAGAAATCTCCGGCGGTCTTTGTTCATTTTCCGAAAATACCGCGACGATTATCGCAGACAGCGCCGCTACCGCAGCGGAGTAGAATCGAGATTTCTTTTGACTCGAATAGGCTGTAACAAAATGAAATTCTTCAGACGATTAGCTTCCCGCTTTTGAAATCCGCTTCCTCTTTTTTAGCTTTCCTACACTTCTTTGGCCTCTCCTTTGCTTCTAAGGATGGATTTTATTATTCATTCGCGCCCGAATATATTATAATTAAAACGATATGATTGATTGTTAGGAATTAGCATGAAAATGAAAAAGACATTTGACTTGTTATCTCCGTGTTCGGACTTTATCTTCAAGAATATTTTTGGTAAAAGTTCTCATAAGCGAGCCCTTATCAGTCTTATCAACGCGATTCTTGCCGGCAAGCCTCACATCAAAGATTTAACTATTGAGAACCCCGACATTCCCAAAGATCTGCCGAAAGGTAAGTCGGTGCGTCTTGATATCCGAGCTACCGCAGACGATAACACGAAGCTTGGAATCGAAATTCAGTGTTGCGACGACGGTAGGATCATGAATCGATCTGCGTTTTATCAATGCAGGATGATGCCGAACGATCTGAAAGAAGGCGAAGAATTCGACGCTTTGCCGAATATGATAAGTATATGGATCGCGAATTATGATGAAACGAAAAGACAGTATCACACGCATGAAGCGCTGTTTACGTTTCAAGAAACGCCGCTTGATCCCGCGGAGGTTGCGACTGAGAAGTTTCGAACAATCATTGTGGAATTGCCAAAAGTAGATATAAAACAAGCGAATATCAAGGATATGTTTAGGGTTTGGATGTATTTTCTGCGCAATCCAGAGAAAATACCGGCAGAATTTTTAGACGTACCGGAAGTGGAGGAAGCCATGAATGAATTACAACACGTAAGCCAGAATCCAGAGATGAGAAAGATTTACGAGGAGCGCCTGCGGTGGCAAGATAATGAGCGTAATCTACGCGCTCATCATTATAATAAGGGCAGAATGGAAGAAAAGAGAGAGGCTGCTTTATCAATGCTAACTGACGGTATGTCTTCATCCTCTATCAGTAAATATACTGGTTTATCAGAGAAAGAAATAAACTCTTTAAAGCAATGATAACCTGCGACTTTGAAGAATCTGTCGAATAAGATTAAAGGAATTAACTCCGAAAAAAATATAAATTCTCTATAATTTCAACTAGTTACAGTACAATGATTCAAACCTCCTATTTACAAATCTAACGCGTTATCTCTCGAATATCCGCTTGCAAAAGCTTTTGCGATGGTACGGAGTTAGGCCGATTTTTCGAATCGTCGCTATATGTTTCGCGGTTCCGTATCCGACGTTCGTTTCCCATCCGTAGTCTGGAAATTTCCTAGCCAGTTCTCGCATGAGGTCGTCTCTATATTCTTTTGCGATTATGGAAGCTAGCGAAATTGACAGGATTTTATCGTCGCCTTTTACGATCGCTTGAGCGCTTTTTATATTCGGCGGCGCTTTATCGCCGTCGATTAGAGCCGCGGGAGAAAAACCTAGCGATTTTGCCAGGGAATCGTAGGCTCTTTCCATCGCTCTAAACGTCGCGTTCAATATATTAATGCCGTCGATTTCTTCTACGGTCGCGGAAGCGATCGAGCAACGCGCTTCTTGAGACGTCAGCCATTCTACGATTTTCTTTCGTTGGTTCGAGGTCATTTTTTTCGAATCTTGAACGACTAACCCGCTATTTTTCAACTCAACGACGGCTTCGCGGCTTATCCAAACCGCCGCGGCGACTACCGGACCGGCGAGCGGCCCGCGTCCGACTTCGTCTATGCCGACGCTGTCGTTCAAGGATAAGCCGTTTTCCTTAAGCCAATCAGACTTCATTTTCCATTTTTTTTAATCGACTTAATCCGCCCTATCAACTCGGACGCGCCGTTCGACAAATATTCCGCCGCGGCGGCGATATTGGTTTTGAAATGACGCAGTCGGATCAGCTCTTTGTCGCTGACGAGTCTAAAAAATTCCCAAGACGAAACAATATTGACGTTTCTCGCCAACGAGCGGCATCTTTCCGCGAAAACCAACCAAAAAGGACTTAAAAATAGGCTCAAAGCGGTTAGGCTGACTAAAAATTTTTCGCCGTAGCTGTCTATAATATTAACTTTTTGCGCCAAGTTTGAGAGCATAAAAGAAAACTCTCCGATATGCCCAAGCAATACGCTGATAACAAACGCTTCTTTTAACGGAAAACGGCAAAGCCTCAGTACGAAAACGTTTATGACGGTTTTCCCAAATGCCACGAAAATCAGCGATAATAAAATAAGCCAAACGTTGTCGTAAACAAATTCCAAATCGACCGATAGCCCTACGCTGAGGAAGAAAGCCATCAGAAGAATCTCTTCAATCGGCGCGGTTACGCTTTGCGCTTTGTCTCGCATATTGGAGTTTCCAAGTATCAGACCGGAAACAAAGGCTCCGAAAGGCGCGGATAATCCCGCGATTTCAGCGAGAACCGCTCCTCCAAGACATACTCCAAAAACTATCATAGTCAGCATATCGGCGTGCTTTTTCATGAAATTCGTAAGCCTATGCACATTTTGATGATACCAGTAGAAATAGAGCGCCAGTCCTCCTATAAACAAGAGCGTAGTAAGCATTTGAGGAGTTGTGGGATGAGTCGTTCTAGACGCCGATCCGCAGAATTTGATTATTATAACCATTCCTAAAGCGACTAAATCTTGAGCGACTAGAATGCCAAAAGTATTTTCTTCGACTTGATCGTCGCAATCCTTTAAAGTCGCTAAAGACTTAACCGTAACCGCCGTGGACGACAAAGCGACGCAAAACGCTATAAGCATTATCTTTTCATTTGTTAATTTAAAAAAGTATCCGATCGCAAAGACGACTAAATATATAGCGGCCGTCGAAAACAAAGTAATCGCGAACGACTTTTTCCAGATGCTCTTGATTTTTTCAAACGAAAGATTCAGTCCGATCACGAAAAGCAGAAGAAGTATTCCCATTTCCGAGAATAATTCTACGGACGCGCGATCTCCGATAAGCTGAAGCCCCGACGGTCCAAGCAAAATTCCGGCGATGATATATCCCAAAACCGGCGTATGACCGAGCAATGAGAGAACCAAACCGGATCCCATTGCGCATAAAATAACCAACGCGATTTTAGTGACAGTCCATTGCATGTGTATTAAACAAATCCTTCAATTTAGAATACAGAAACAGCTTTAAGTATTCTATAAAATTCTTGTTTTTTTTAAATCGTTACTCATTAATTATACTGGACAGTTGCTTTAAAACAACAAAGGACTTTACGGCGTAGTTATTGCGACAGATGACGAGATAATGCGACTCTCCCTCTCCTACGGACGATAGGCGTAAAAAGTCGTCGCTTATCCGCGCGCTTTAGCCCGCTTGAAAATTCCTCTCCAAGAAACGAATATCAAAATTTCCAGCAATAACGTTGGGATGGTCGACTAGTTTTAAATGCAGCGGAATGAGAGTGTCCACGCCTTCTATAACGTATTCGCTCAAAGCTCGACGGAGGCGAGCGAGGCATTGTCGGCGGTCGGCGCCATGGACGATCAGTTTTGCGATTAGGCTGTCGTAATACGGAGGAATCTTGCAGCCGGCGTACAGGGCGCTGTCAACTCTAACTCCAGGTCCGCCCGGGCAGTGGTAATTCGTGATCGTTCCCGCGGAAGGAATGAAAGTCTCGGGATTCTCCGCGTTAATTCGGCATTCTATCGCGTGTCCTCTAAATTCTACTTCATCCTGAGAAAACGAAAGCTTATTTCCGTCGGCGACGAGAATTTGCTCGCGAACAATATCGACGCCCGTTATCATTTCGGTAATCGGATGCTCGACTTGTATGCGCGTGTTCATTTCAATGAAGTACAATTCGCCTTTTTCGTACAAAAATTCGAGGGTTCCAACTCCTAAATATCCCAACTCGCCTACCGCTTTTGCGATTTTTCTTCCAAAATTATCTCTAAATTCCGGCGTTAGGACGGAGCTGAGAGCTTCTTCCCAAACTTTTTGGTTTCTTCTCTGAAGAGAGCAGTCTCTTTCGCCTAAATGGACGGCGTTTTTGAATTTATCGGCGATAATTTGGAATTCTATATGCCGCGGGTTTTCTAGGTATTTTTCTACGTAAACGCGATCGTTTCCAAACGCGATTCCGGCCTCTCTGCGAGCGGTTTCATAGGCCTCCGTAAAATCCAATTTGGTTTGAGCGATCCGCATGCCGCGTCCGCCTCCGCCGGCGGCGGCTTTGATCAAAACTGGATATCCAATTTTATCCGCTATTTTAAGGGCTTTGCTTATATCGTTTACCGCTCCGTCGGATCCAGGCGTCGTCGGCAGACCGAGGCGAGCGAAGGTTTTTTTGGCCATGATTTTATCGCCCATCATAGCGATGTGATCGGCTTTCGGGCCAATAAAAATCAAACCGTGCTCCTCAACCATGTGAGCAAACGTGGAATTTTCGCTTAGAAAACCAAATCCAGGGTGAATCGCGTCCGCCCCAGATATTACCGCGGCGGAAATGATCGCCGGAATGTTCAGATAACTTTCCCGAGGCTGCGGAGGCCCTACGCACACGCTTTCGTCCGCCAATCTGACGTGCATCGCGTCTTCGTCCGCCGTAGAATGAACCGCAACCGTCTGTATTCCAAGATCTTTGCAGGCTCTCAGAATTCTGACGGCGATTTCGCCTCTATTGGCTATCAGTACTTTTTTTATCATTAGAAAGACCCGTTTTCGTCCTCGTTGATACTGCGCCGAGCGATCTGAGTCAAGCGTTTTTGAGGAATAGATTCGCTAAACGACGCTCGACTCTTTTAGGACGTTTGAAAAATCCGCGGTTCGTTTCACAATTAGATTGGATATTTTCAATGGATATATTTTTTCTTCTTGAAAATATACAAAACAATACATATATACTAAGTGGGGATAGGATTTTTCCTACCTTGCGTCGCCAGGAGGTTAGAGTATGAATGTTGATATAGCAATAGTCTGCGTTTATCTGGTAGCAACGTTAATCGTCGGCTTATGGGCTGGCCGCAATGTAAAAACTATGCGGGATTTTTCCGTATCTGATGGAACGTTTTCGACTACAGTTCTGACTATGACAATTATGGCGACTTGGGTAGGAGGCAATGATCTTATAGGCGTAGGCGAAAAGGTATTTAAGTTTGGAATTACCTTTACGCTTGCAATTGCCCTTGGATGTTTCATCAAACTAATCATAGAAGCTCTGATGGCTCCTAAAATAGTCTCTGATTTTTCCGATAAAATGTCGATTGGAGAAATCATGGGAACATTATATGGGAGAACAGGACAATTAATATGTAGTATCGGCAGCGTGATGTATCATATAGGATTTACTACCGTTCAAGTGAGTTCTATGGGATACATATGCGAAGCTCTTCTCGGTATTCCTCATATTTACGGCTGCATTATTGGAAGCTTTATTGTAATTGCGTATTCAATCGCCGGCGGAATACGTTCCGTCGTATTTACGGACGTTTTACAATTTTTTGTTTTGTTAGTAGGGATTCCTCTTATTGGAAGCATCGCTTTAGGCTGCATTGGCGGTTTTACCGGCCTAACTTGTAGATTGCCTGTCCATTATTATCACGTAAGTAATTTTCCTAGCGATGAATTTGTTTATTGTATGATGCTTTTTCTTGTCTATTGTTTTCCTAATTTAGCTCCGGCTATGATACAAAGAATGCTAATGGCTAGAAGTCCAAAGCAGGCGGTGAATTCTATCTTTATAACCTCTTTGCTAACCGTACCATTTTATAGCATAGTGTCGATAATAGGTCTTTGCGCAGTAGTAATGTTTCCTAGCGGAGATCCAAACCATGCGATTATAAACGTTATAAGATACTCGCTTCCTACCGTTTTGAAAGGCATAGCCATTTCTGGCATTTTGGCCGTTATAATGTCTACCGCAGACTCTCTATTAAACACCGCCGCCGTATCTGTAAGCGACGCCGTTAATTCTATTATGCCGCGTAAGTTAGAAGATCGTAAAGAATTATTGCTCGCAAGAGCGTCTACAGTAATCTTAGGGTTTTTATCTATATTTATCGCGGTTCATTTTTATAGTTTAGTAGAAATTTGGGTATTCTTTGGAAATTTCTGGACGCCTATAGTTTGTCCGCCTATATTCCTTTACATTTTATTTAATATAAAAACGAGCGTAAGAACATATGTTGTAAGCGTTCTTATGGGAGGGGGCGCTATTCTTGCCTACAGGTATTTAGTTCCAGAAGTTTACAAATCTATAAGTTTAGTAGTCGGCGCGCTCATAGGGACGATTATCATGTTTATTTTGTATAAAATAGAACAAAAATGTAGAGCAACGTCATCTCGAGACTGATTCCTTGTTTGTTATCTTAGAAAAAGATGCAAACAGTGAAAAAACGCATGGCTCCTTCGTTTCCTTTCCGTCATCCTTGAGCGAAGCGAAGGATCCAGACGACGAAGACGCGGGAAAGTCGTATTGATCCTTCGTCGGACTGCGTCCTCCTCTAGGATGACGGAAAATGGAGTAAGGGGCGGACGGATCCTGCCTCTACATTATCCTTGGCTAAAACTTACATCATAAGATGGTTGCTTAGTCTCGTCATCCTTGGGCTGAAAGCCCGAGGATCCAGTGAAATTTCGGCATTTTCCGGATCCTCGCTTCGCTACGCTCGCAAGGATGACGAGAAAAGGAAACTTTCTCCTTCGTGAAAGAGAAAACGCTTTTGCATACATCATTGAGAGAAGGACGCAGTCCGACGCGGCAATCCATCTATGGACTAGAGCGCTTCTTCGGCAATGACTCGCATAGAAAAACGACTATCCCTGATGAAAAATCTCCGTTCCTTCTCTATTGAACGAATATATCCGGCGGTATTTTTCAAGCTCTTGTCTAAATCTTACGTTTTCCTTGCGTTTGGCGTTTCTTCCGCTTTTTCTAAACGATTCGCTCAGCGCGATCGAAGCGTTGGAGGGCGTCGTCGCGAGGTTGCCGGACGCGTTAGTTTCGCTTGTTAATTTAGCGAATTTCTCCATCTTATCCGTCGAAAGAACCGTCGCCGCTCCGTCGGCCAAAGCTTTTTGAGAAGCCGCGCTCTTCATATTGCAAGCTAATTTTGTAATTGGAATAGCTTCTACTTTAATTTCGCTATGTTTCATTTTTGACGAATCGATCAAAGGCTCGATTGCGCCGTTTTTATTGTCGATCGCTAAGCTAAGAGTCTGCTCGTCTTTCCAGTTTTGCTTACTTTCAGAGTCCTCCGCGACTTCTTCCGAGGAGACGCTTTTCTTGGCTTTCTTTTTCTTCTTTTTGCCTTTCTTCTTTTTTTTCTTTTTAGTTTTAGTCTTTTCGAGATCTTGCTCGTTTTCCGCAGAGGCGGAAGTCGCCGACTCTCCGTTCTGCTCTTCGCCTTCGGCTAAAGAGTTTTCATCTTTATTTTTCTTAGATTTTTTCTTCTTTTTCTTTTTTGCCTTTTTACCTTTTTTGGTCTTCTTTTTTTTCTTCTTCTTTTTAATTTTTTCAGGTTCTTGTTCGTTCTCCGCGGAAATCGCCGATTCTTCGATCGCGCTAGCCGATTCCCCCGCCTCTACGGCCGACGCGCTTTCCAATTGAACGCCAACCGTTCCAAAAAAACCGACGCACAATGCAAAAATTGTCTTCTTCATAGCGTTTTCCTCACAACTAAAACTGCGACATTTCTTATACCGTAGCAAAAAAAAGTTAACGATTCATAAAAAAATCGAGAAAGTTTCTTGAGACTTAATTTATGAGCGATAAGTTGAAACGCTAAGTAATTTCAGCGTTGCGAAGAGAGCGAAGTCCGACGCGACGCGCCAGGCGACGCTCCCTTCATAACGAGAACGTTGGAGCAATAATTTCTTAATAAGAGTTTTTTTAAAATCTAAAAACGACCGGCAGCCCAGCTCGCGATATGTTCTAGAAAACCCCGTCTTTCAACGTCTGATCCGTCGATCGGAAAAATTTCAATAGAAAATCCCACCGCGTTTGGATTTTCCGCCGGAACAAAAAGCTGTTGTAACTGCGCTCCGAGATACGCGGGATTTAGAGTGTCTTCGTCTGGAAACGCGTACTGATATAAAACATGGACGACTTCGGGAAGCGCAGACGAGCGACCGTTGATTTCCCAATTGTACTCGGCGGACGGTCTCGAGTCGAGTTGATTCCCGCGATAATCGGCCGGAGAAACGGACATAATATGCGAATCATGTTCTTGATAGCCGACATATTCGGGCAGAACGCCGGTTATAACCGTACTTGCGGTAGCGCCGCTTGCTGTGAAACAGCCGATAAGAAACGCCGCGATTTTCGCTTTTTTAAACATACAAAGACTCCTTTTTAACTACAATGCGGTTAAATAATTATTAAAAAACAAATAAAGTCAATAAATATTTTTATTATTTTTTAAAAATAATCGTAGAAAAAGCTTGCGGAGCGAAAAAAAGCTTGCAAAACGCGGCTGGAATTAATAAATTTACGCTCGAACGCGGGCGTAGCTTAATGGTAAAGCCTTGGCCTTCCAAGCCAATGACGTGGGTCCGATTCCCATCGCCCGCTCCATGCGTTTCTAATCTTTTAACTCTAAGGAGAAGTCCATTCGATAAAATGACGTTCAAGAAGGTTATTTTTAGTCCGTTGTTTCAATTATTGCTCGTTATGATTTTCGCCTCTACGTGTTACTCGTATCTTTCGACTAATACGGTGAGGTTTTTTCTTACGGTAAGCGCTTGCTTACGCGAAACCTTAGTGTTCATACTGCCTTTTTTGCTGTTCAGCTTTGTCGCGGTCGCTTTGTCCGCGATTCCAAAAGAAGGGATGTTCTTTGTCTTAGGATTAATGGTCGTCGTTTTTATATCGAATTTTCTAAACGTCTTAGTTTCAGGAGCGATTGGGTATTCGATTTTATCCGGCGCCAAAGCTTGTCAAACGCCGGAAGCGAAATATATTTTCGAGCCGTTTTTTCAACCTTATCTCCCTCGGATCGCGGAAACTACGCATTCTTTGTTCGTCGGAATAGCCGTCGGACTCGTAAATTCGCTGCGGCCAAACAAAAGCGTTACGATTGTAATAAAATTCATACATGATTGCGTAATGAAGTTTATAAAAAACTTCTTCGTTCCCACGCTGCCGATTTTCGTAGGCGGATACTTGCTAAAGCTTTTCTCCGAAGGTCGAATGACGGGGTTTTTAGGACAAAATATCGGCTTGTGCGCGATGACGTGCGGTTTCTTATGGTGTTATCTAGGCATGTGGCTGTTTATCGCCGCGTCGTTCAAGCTCGATAGAGCAGTTGAGATTTTTAAAAACATGTTCCCAGCGGTCGTTACCGCCTTCAGCACTATGTCTAGTTCCGCGGCTCTTCCGTTCTCTCTTAAAGCGGCCGCTAAGAACACCGGAGATAAAGTTCTCTCCGACGCGGTAATGCCTTTGACGGTGAACTTTCACATGGTCGGCGATACTATCGTCGTTCCGATTATGGCGATGATCGTGATGTTGGCGTTTAATCATCCGCTGCCAAGTCCGTCCGGCTTCCTTATGTTTGGCGCGTGTTTCGTTCTAAACAAATTTGCGGGCGGAGGAGTTCCAAGCGGCACAATAATGGTAACCGTGCCGGTTTTAATAGAATGCTTGAATTTTGACGACTCGATGATCGCGTTTATCATTTCTTTTTACGAAGTAATGGATCCGTTCGCGACTTCCGGCAACGTTGCGGCTAACAATCTATTTGTCGTAATATTCCAGAAGATGAGAAAAGTTATAAAAAAGCGATTGAGCGCGGGAATAAAACATGACGGAAAGTTTGCGGAGCAGAATTGAGAAAGCTTGGGAGAGCGATTCTCCCGATTTGTCTTGCGTTCGCGAAGCGTTAGAAAAACTGGACAAAGGAGAACTGCGGACGGCCGAGAAAATCGGCGGCGTTTGGAAAGTCTGCGATTATCTGAAAAAAGCGATTCTCTTATACCTTAAATATACCAAAGCTCGCGTCATTCCTGGAAGCGAATGTAATTTTTTCGATAAAGTCCCGCTAAAAACTCGCGACTGGTCTGAATCTGATTTTATTAACGCCGGATTCCGCGCGGTTCCCGGAGCTATCGTCAGATATTCGGCTTATATCGCGAAAAACGTCGTTCTTATGCCGTGTTTCGTAAACGTCGGCGCTTATATCGACGAAGGCGCTATGATCGACACAAATTCGCTGGTCGGAAGCTGCGCTCATATCGGGAAGAAGTGCCATATTGCGGACGGAGTCACAATTGGAGGCGTTTTGGAACCATTGCAAGCGGCTTCCGTAATTATCGAAGACAATTGCTTCATCGGAGCGAAAAGCGCGGTTCTCGAAGGAGTCGTCGTCGGCGAAGGATCCGTTATCGCGGCCGGAACAACGTTATCCGCTTCTACAAAAATCGTCGATCGCGAAACCGGCGGCGTAAGCTATGGCCAAATTCCTCCTTACTCCGTAGTAGTCCCTGGAACATACGCTTCGAAAAACTCGAATATTTGCTGCGCCGTTATCGTCAAGCGAGCCGACGAAAAAACGCGATCGAAAACGTCGATAAACGAATTGCTTAGAACGTAGCGGCGATTTTGACGCGAACTAATTATTCGCCCCTACATGCTGCGTCGATGACAAAGATGAAACCGCGTCATTATATAAAAAATCATTCGCCCATGCCTTGCGACGACGTTCGATCTCTTATCGCGGAGGCGGCAACGGCTTTGTCGCAACTCATTCTACACCCGTCGCCGAAGCGTATATGACTTGAAGCGGCTCGGCGGTTCTTTCCGCATCAAATAAGCGTCTGATGGAAGCAAAACGCCGCTGACGCGCCCTGTTAGGATCAGTTTCATTTGGAGTAAGCTTAGATAAAAATTCCCTCATAGCGGATAGCTTTTCCGGCGTAGTGTCATTGGGTATGCCGTTAGAACTGGCGATAGGAGCGTCAAGTCCGCTGAGAAAACCTCTGGTTAAGAACTCGTGGTACAAACTGCTCACAGCATTATCGTCAATATGCGCTCTACAACGATCGATTAAAGTTGTCCATTCGTCATTAGTAAGGGATCTCTCAGGAGCGGATGAGTTTACTCGAATGTCCGCAAAACGACGAGCGTGAGCCTCTAAGCCTAATATATCTACCATATGAATAAAACTTCGAGCTGGCATATCTGTATTGGTTAGATAGCTGTGAACAGTGAAACGCGCTGGGGTCGTAATGCATTCATCTATCTGCTGCGCTCCGTTATAACCGGCAGTTTCGCGAAAGCGATATGGTTCACTCGCGGATCCTATTATTAAAAAGCGCGTATGGGCGCCAGGTTGGCCAACCAACCAAAAATCACGCTGTGTTAATACCTTACAAGCGGATAAATTTATACTGTCTACGTAAAAACATTGTGAAAATGGATTATTTCCGACAATGGTTAAAGCCCTAGGCAAAATAAGACCATGTAGATTTTCGCAACCTGCAAAAGCAAAACTTTCAATTGATAAATCTCCCAAAACAGCGCGCATGTCGACGAGTTCTAATTTTCTGCAGCCGCTGAAAGCGCCGTGCGCGACTTCAACTATGTTCCGAGGAAATTTTACGTTCCTAAGTTTTGAACAAGCAAATATGCTGCCTTCAAGGCTGGTTATGCAATCCAACTCTTCTAAATTTATCTTTCTTAACTTAGAACCTGAAAACGCGTTCTCGCCTATGCTTCTTATCGTTGTAGGTAGAATAATCTCTCTTATATCGCTGTCCTTAAAAGCGTTGTCAGGTATGGTTTCCAACATTTCGCAACGGCCAAGATCTAGCTTAATTATGCCCGGGAAGTAAAAACCTCTACAGATTTCGCGTAGATCAGTCGGAGCAATAACTAAATCTATTTGTGGCATAAACTTACGCAACTCTTCTTTAAACGACCCTTTTGGTTTTTCTCTAAAATTCGGACAATCAAGAAAGAGCCTTACCATAGCGTCCGCAGGCATATCTTTACAATGCAACCCTAAAAGCAAGATACAAAAACCGCTGAAAGCTCCGTCTTCAATCTCAGTCGCTCCAGAGTTTGAAAGATCCAAACGCGCTATATGAGAAGAAGAATCTATTGCTATGCTTGCTAAACAGTCGCGAAGCGCTTTTAAAGAGCGATCTTGAAGAACGATCGTCTTCGTATCGCCGCCTTCGTTTGTATATTGAATACTTGGGGGATTTTCTTTCTGCATTCCGTCGATGTTATTAATGGCCAAACCAAAAGCGACAGTCGCCAATAATGTTCTAAACAAAGATTTTTTCATATTTTTCCTCTAAAAACAGCTCGACTATATACAAAAAATATTACAAAATTGCAATATCTTTATATAAAAATTTTTTTATATTGCGTTATTTTTTTATTAGAGACAATAAATAGTATTAGGGCCTGGCGCCTGACGCGAGGAGCGTTAGGATGTTGGTATGTGGATAAGGAATTGTAAATTAGGAGAAAAAGTTCAAGGGAAGCTGTTAGAATTTTTTGTAGCTGG
>JAISHN010000046.1 GCA_031262635.1 Holosporaceae bacterium | reverse complement strand
AAAACTCTCTTCGGCTCAAGATACGCCGCCCAAAACGGCTTGATTGTTCGCTCGTGATAGTGGTCGCAACCGTCGGTTATGTCCGGCCATTTTTCCAGCAGAACGTTTTTCGCGACTTCGAAGCAGACCTTAAATACTGCTTCCCGCGCGTCGACGTTTTTAATCTTTGAGTAATTCGGATCGCTCGCGTTCCAGCATGAGAACTGATACGGAGCGAGACACGCCTCGGCGACCGTTTTCGCGAAGTTTTTGCGTTTTCGATTTACGACGACGTTCGCGATCGCGATCAGAGCCGCCAAGCCGAATTTATACAGTTCCCCGCGGCCTTCGCCGTAAATCGTTCTCGCTAAAACGTCGAGATCGCGTTTTGAAAAGTCCATAGTTCCTCCTTTAGTAAAAAAAAATGTTTAGTTAGTAAATTTGTGTTAAAATTAAATTAGCGGTTATAGCGACGTGCGGCATGCTTTAAGTCCAAATAATGAATTAGAAAAATTAACTTAGCGCTAGGTTATGAAGTATTCTCGTCATCCTTGCGAGCGCAGCGAAGCGAGGATCCAGAAAATGCCTATGTTTCGCTGGATCCTCGGCCTAACGGCCAAGGACGACGAGCCGGTAATTCGGAATTTTCTTCGATCGGAATATGTATTTCAATCTATTATTCAGGTTTTAATAAACGAATATATTGAAAAAAATCATAAAAGGCGACGTCTATATTAAAATTAGAATACGAATATGATAACTTTCTAATAATGATTTGATTATTAAGGATATGTATGCGTTTGCCATCAGACAATGCTTTTTCATTTGAAAAGTTGTTTTTTTACGTTTTCATTAGCGTAGCTGTACTTTTTATATCGTTTTCTATCCTTTGGAATGCAAATTGGTTTTTTGGGGACGACTTTCAATTGATATCGACAACCGCTGTTGGTAAGTGGGCAATTATAGGAGGATGGCTAGGTAATGGCCGTATGTGGCCGCTTGGATTAATCGATTATAATATATTAAATTTTTTTCCTTATGGGAATTCAGCGTTAGGACATTATATATGGAATACTTTTACATTCCTACTATCGACATTTTTCCTGCTTAACTTGTTCGAAAATATAACAAACAAGAAGCATTATTACTTAATATCATTTTGTTTTTTTACTATATTTGCGAGCGGCGCCTTCATAAAGACAAACATCGACGTAATATATCCTGAGCGTATATTGACGCTTTTACTATCTATATTTATGTACTGTTCATTCAAAGGTCGGGAAACGCAGCAAAACAAATATTATATAATCGCTTTTCTAGCTGCCTGCTACGCAACTTATTGTAAAGAGCCAGTCTTTGGAATTTTTGCCATTATAGCTTTAACAAACCTGATTTTCGAAACAATGACGGCTAAGGATAAAAATTTTAATGTTTATTTGTTGCTAAATTCTTGTATATATTTGACTATATACTATTTTTTGATAGGATATAAATTTCAAATTGATCATTCTTACTTAAAAACAGCGGCGAGTACGCTTTCAAGAATTGAAATAATCAACGTAATTTTTTCCGAAGAGCATATATTATATCCTATATTCCTAACTGCGGTTATTCGAAGCTTTTGGGTTATTTTAAAAAAAGATCGAAAGCGCTTATTTTTTGACGGTTTGATTTTTGCTTCTTCTACTTATGCGTTGGCGTATATTTTTTTAGGGCTTTCCTCCTCATATTATTTTGTTCCATGCGTTATAATAGCGGCGCCGGTATTTTTATATTGGCTAATGATAGCCGCTCTTAAAAAAAAGAGTCTTTCAATACTTCTTACAATTGTTATGACATCGTTATTAATTGAAGATTTTAGCGCTTCGGTAAAATCAGTAATATGGCATCATTCTAGAAGAAAAAATGACATAAAAGCTATAAGCTTTATCGGAAATCAAGCGATTAATGAAAAAACTATATATGCGTATGATGTCGATTTAGCTAAAACAGGGGGATTTTATAGGGCTAATGTTTCTTATAGACTTTTATTGTTAAATCTTTTTTCATCCTACTGCTTAGGCAACTCAATTTCTATCAAGAAAAGCGGCAGTTTTTCGGAAATTACACAACATAAAGTCTTAATTTATCCTATAGAAAATTACAGAGGAGAATTACACAAAAAAATTCGTTCTTGGCTGGAAGAAAATAATTTTACCACTTTAGTAGAATTCAACAACATGAATATATTTAAGTTTGTTAAAATTAATCCTATAAAAATCCCATTCTTCCATTCATTTGAGCCTGGCGTTATCAATACGGATTTAATTTACGTTTGCTTCGGAAAAATAAATAAAGACGGAGCGTTTTCAATGGAAGATTCTCCGGTTATTAAGTTCAAAGTAGATAATCATGTCAATAATTTGTTAGTAAAATGTTTAATCAGCTTCAAAAATTACTCTTCTACTGAAAATAATATCGCATTCCAGGTTTTTGTAAACGAAGAAATACGAAGCTCATTCGCTATTTCTCAAAATGCTCCGCAAACCGTAAGTATCTTTATCCCTAGCGCTTTAATAAAACCTGATGGAATGATATCTCTAAAATTCTGTCAAATTAACAAGCCGACGACAGAAATAAATAAACCTGACGCGGATACAAGATGCGGATTTACATTTAAAAATATCTCAGTCGTGTATACGGATAAGAATCCTGATAATTTTTTAAAAGAATAATGGACAAAATTGCGTCGCAGTATTTGTTATCGCTTTTTTATTTTCAGTCGAGCTTTTTTTTGATATCTTTTCCGCATTCTAAGCCGGACTAGCTCAGTTGGTAGAGCGGCTGATTTGTAATCAGTAGGTCGTTGGTTCGATTCCGACGTCCGGCACCATGAACGCTTCCGGTCGGTCGCCTTTCTAGAGTTAAATTAACGTTTTGTAATCCTTTTCTTCATATACTAATATATGCCGCCCTAACGGAGTTTTTATGAAAAAGTTTTTGTTGGCTATTATTAATTTCAGTTTTTTGTGTTGCTCGTTCGAAGAAACGGCTTGTTATCAGATAAAACTCTTACGCGAAGACGTTTCCGAGGAAGACGCTTCGTCGTCCAAGAACAAAAAAGATAAAAAAGACAAAGAAAACGCGAATCAAACTCTCGATTTGTTTTTCAACGGCGGCGCGGCGGCGAATGGTTTAGATGCTTTCGGCGATTCGCTCGTAAGTTTCTCCGAATCCGATCCGAACTCGGCTAAAACTTCTCAAACGAACGTCTACGACGACGTCGCGAAACGGCTTGCCGGAATTTACATACCAAACGACGCGTTGGGAAGTCAGTCTCGCGTAGACTATGCGAATTTTGTGGAAAAGTCCTGGTTGAAACTTGAAGAATCAAGCTTATCCAAAATAAAAGAATGGGCTGCGACTAACATAGCGCCTCGTTTAGGCGAAGCGAACGCCGTGTTCTATCCGTTCGGAGGCCCCGATATCGCCTACGCGTTAAGATTTTTCCCGAAGGCTCAAACTTACGTTCTCCTCGGACTCGAGCCGATCGGCTCTTTCGACGACATAAAGAAAAACGTCGATTCTGAAGGGACGTTTATCGCTTTAAAAGAAGCCGCGTCTTGGTATTTAGAAAAAGGATATTTTATAACTTCTCAAATGGCGACTCAGCTTTCTAACAGAAACATTAGAGGAGTCTTGTATCTAATGCTGATCGAGTTAGTAAAAAGCGGATATACGATTACTCTTGTAGAAGATCTGTCGATCGACGCGGAAGGACAGGAAGTCCCTCGCCAAATAGGAGCCGTCGATTGCGTGAAGATAACGTTCGCTCCAAACGAAGGCGGAGCGGCTAAAACCGCCTATTACATAAGATGCAATCTTCTCGATTCAAATAGAAAATTGTCGAATTTGTTTAACTTTGTAAAACGCTTGAAGTTTGCGACGTTCATCAAAAGCGCTTCCTACGTTTTACACGACAAGTCCGCTTCTAAGATGAAGAACTTCATTCTCGAAAATTCCGCCGCAATATTGCAGGACGATACCGGAGTTCCGTTTAAATCCTTCGACGCAAAATGGGATAAATACGTTTTTGGAGAATACGATAAGCCTACGTTGCCAATTTTTGACATTTATCAACAAAAGGACTTGGCCGATTATTTCAAATCGCAAAATCCCGCTAAAATTCCGTTCAAAATCGGATACGGATTTAATAAAGAGCGCCCAAATTTGACCCTCGCCGTCCCAACCCGCCGCGACGGCGAAGGATGCCCGTGTAAGAATAATCAAACGCCTCCTCCTATTTCGTCATCCTCGAACGAAGCGAAGGATCCAAATGGCGAAGAAGCCTGAGAATCGTTTTTGGATTCTTCGCTTCGCTCAGGATGACGAGGCGACGGCGACATTCCCCCTCACCCCAGCCCTCTCCCGCAAGGGGAGAGGGGGCGCAGCATCGGGTTTACATCACAATAAAGAAAAGAGAATTGTTCTTTTGGCTTTTAAAGTCTCGTAGCCTTGACGAGTTGCCGTATTCCCCCTCTCCCCTTGCGGGAGAGGGTCGGGGTGAGGGGCTTGCTCCACCCCATCGTACCTGGAAAGAGACCCGATAGCGTCGCGCGCGTCCAACATCGCTGAAAGACGACTCTCTCGTCATCCTAGAGCGAAGCGAAGATCCAGAAAATACTGATGTTCCACTGGATCCTCGGCCTGTGGCCAAGAATGACGAAATGTAGCAACTCTCCCTCTCCCCTTGCGGGAGAGGGTCGGGGTGAGGGGATGCCAGCGTTAAACTCGCGACGCGATCTAACAAGGGCGAATGATTATTCGCCCCTACAATTTGCGTTGACAGCGGAAACGTCGCCGTTTCCCCCACCCTTTTTTCTCGTCATCCTAGAGCGAAGCGAAGATCCAGAAAATACTGATGTTCCACTGGATCCTTCGGCCGCAAGCGGCCTCCAGGATGACGAAGCGGCGGCGACATTCCCCCTCTCCCCAACCCTCTCCCGCAAGGGGAGAGGGGGAATACGGCAACTCGTCGAGGCTACGAGGCTTTAAAAGCCAGAAGAACAATTCTCTTTTCTTTCTTATTGCGTGGCAGACTCGACGCCACGCCCCCTCTCCCCTTGCGGGAGAGGGTTGGGGTGAGGGGGATTAAGGACTCTTCCCCATTTTCACGTCCTTGCGAGAAGCGAAGCGACGAAGCGCGCTAGAAAAACAACGGCTGTTCGCCGCGTCGGACTCCGTCCTCTTTGCTATGACGCGCATAGGAAACGCAACGGGAAAGAATACCTTCTCCGTCATCTCTATAGACGACAAACGTCTAATCTATCGCTCGAGATCATAAAAAAATTTTTTAAAAATAAAATGTAATTTTAACTTATAAGCAATTTTTCTTTGTCACAATATACTTATTACTTTAACTTAAACAATAGGAGGATAATTATGAAAGTAGGTAAAATTACGAGGTGTCTGGTTTTAGCGTTAGCGGCTATGGCGGTCGGACAGGCGGAGGGAGCAACGACTACGTTAAGCGTCCCGATGACTATAGAAGCAGGCAGACACGCGTATGTAATGTCAGGCAGCACGCTTGCGCTAGAAGCTGATCTTACGTTAAGAGGAGAATCAGCATGGATTGAGACGGATCCGACTAAGGCGGAGCCTTGGGACGCAGGCAGGGCAGACGGCGGAACTGTGTCGTTAGGCACTAGCGGAACGATTACAGCTCACGGGGGATTTGTACTTAGTGGGACAACATATATTCCTGCCATTCCAGGTATTGTCGGCGATCTAACATCAAATACTACCACAAAGGCAATTAGTCTTACGGATTGGACGGAAGAAGGTTGGACCGGAGATTTAGCTGAAGGAACGGCTAATGGGAGCGGTAAGGTCACATACGACTTTATTGCTGCGGCAGAAGAAGGAACCAACTTGACGCGATTTGGTATTGCCGACGCTGAAAAGACAGTGCAACTTAACCTGACGAACGAATCTCAGCATATTGATATAAACCATCTTTTTCAAAATTCAGAAATAGTTATTCCAGCCGGATCTACATTATCGCAAACGTTTACCTGCGCGGGATGGACGAGTGGAATTAATTCGACTAATGGGTTTGGGCAGCTAACTGAAGGCGATGCCACAACCGTTCCAATCCGAGCAAGAACTGCTTTGACTGATGGAACGACAACCACATTGTCCGGCGCTTGGAGTGATTTCGTTGGATCGCATTTCTTAGCGGAAGGCGATGGCGCAACGGCGCATGGTACTGTCGCTATTACAACCGCGGGCAGCTTGCCGCAGTCGCATATAACAATTGGAACATCGAATAAGAAGGTAGCCAATCTGACTCTGACTAAAGACCTTACATACACGACCGCAACGAACACCGTGCTTGATCTTCGGAACTGTGCGACTGTAGGACAGACCGAAGGAGGGACTACGACTATGTTGAAGCTAGGAGCAGGAGCTAGGGTTATATTCTAGTCCGATTTACGTTCGTCTAGGCTCGTTTCTCTTTCTGTGTCGTTGCAAGGGGGGACGGAGTCCGACGTGGCAATCCAGTGATAAACGGCCGTTGTTTTTCTAGATTGCTTCGTCGCTTCGCTTCTCGCAAGGACGGAAAAGTGAGTTTGACGCTGGCATCCCCTCACCCCAACCCTCTCCCGCAAGGGGAGAGGGGAAATGCGGCAACTCGTCAAGGCTACGAGGCTTTAAAAGCCAAAAGAACAATTCTCTTTTCTTTCTTATTACGAGGCAGACTCGATGCCACGCTCCCTCTCCCCTTGCGGGAGAGGGTTGGGGTGAGGGGGAATGCGCTGCCGCTTCGTCATCCTCGAGGTCGCTTGCGGCCGAAGGATCCATACGATTTTCCCGATTCTTCGCCGCTTGGATCCTTCGCTTCGCTCCAGGATGACGGAAGAAGGCGTAAAGGGCAGGCAGACCTCGTCCCTACGTTATCCGTAGCGCTCCCTTTGTAGGGGGCGGGGTTAGCTCGCCAAACAAGGGCGAATAATTATTCGCCCCTACAATCTGCGGAAATGCTCTTCCCCCTTTTTACGTCATTGCGAGAAGCGAAGCGACGAAGCAATCTAGGAAAAAAGCGGCTGTTCATCACTGGATTGCCGCGTCGGACTTCGTCCTCCTCGCAATGACGTAAAAAAGGCGGAATCCTTAATTTCCACTCACCCTAGCCCTCTCCCGCGAAGGAAAAGGTTTCCCTCCTTCTCGTCATCCTTGCGAGCGTAGCGAAGGATCCAAGCGGCGAAGAAACATAGAAATCGTATGGATCCTTTGGCCGCAAACGGCCTCCAGGATGACGAAGAGACGACGGCAGCATGTCCCTCTCACGCCAACCTTCTGCGTCTAATCCAACGCTATTCCTCTTAGAAACATCGAAGATACTTCCTCACGAACGGCAGGGTCAGAGGTTTTTTTTGCCGCAGCGATAATTTGTCCAGCGTTTTGAGAATGCCGGCGATGGAGCTTACTTTGCGTTCGACGGCGTTTAATATATATGTCGCGACGTCGTCGGAAACGATTATTTCGAGGTCTTTCGCTATTTTTTTAATTATTTTCAGCAAAAGATCGTCTTTCGGAGGAGATATCGCCGCGGACGGAAGAGCGATTAGACGCGATCGCAGGTCGTTTAATCCAACGCTTAAAATAGACGCTCGCGAGCGGCTTAGCAGAAGAAAAAACCTATTTTTTTCCCTCGCGATATTCAAAAAATGGAATATCCAGTCGTAGTTTTGCGGATTTATGAAACCGTCGAAGTCGTCGATCACAAAATTACATTCCGCGTCGAATAAATCCCGCGGATTATGGCTCAAGCTCTCCTTCAGAACGTAGACGGCGTTCGCGGTTTGCGCCCATAACGCCGCTAAATGAGTTTTTCCAGTCCCAGATTCTCCGTGAACGATTAACCCGAGGTCGTTCCAGTTCGGCCATTTCGCAAGACGCAAAATTGCGTCGCGGTTTTCGTCGCTTTCGAAAAAATCGCTCCAATCGAGTCTTTCGGTTTTGTGAAAATTAAAGACTTCCTGCGGCATGTCGTTATTGCTTGTAAGTCTGGCCGGCTCTGAACTTGTCCGCCGCTAATCGCGC
Source organism: Holosporaceae bacterium (assembly GCA_031262635.1). Classification (GTDB taxonomy): domain Bacteria; phylum Pseudomonadota; class Alphaproteobacteria; order UBA3830; family UBA3830; genus JAIRMQ01. The sequence goes on along the minus strand of JAISHN010000046.1, from coordinate 1,174 downwards.
GAGGTTGCAAGCGACCGCAGTTAGCGGGATGGCGACTAGCACGCCGACGATTCCGCCAAGCTGAATTCCCGCGAAGAACGAAAACAATATCCACAGCGGATGAAGTCCCGTTCTTTTTCCGACAAATCGCGGAGAAAGGACGTATCCTTCGAAAAACTGCCCGACTATATATATCGCTAGTAGAATATATAGCTTGGTTAAATCCAGCGTCGGAACGCTTACAAAAATTACGAGAACGCAGGAAAACAAAGCTCCGATAAACGGAATAAACGAGAATAGTCCCGACAAAATTCCCAACGGAATCCAATGTCTTAGACCGATCGCCAACAGCAAAGTCGAGTAATACGCCGACAAGATCGCGACTACGTAAAATTGCCCGCGGAAAAAGTTCGACAGCGTTTTTCTAACGACGGTCGACGCTTCGAATACGGCGTTTTTCTGCCGCTTTGGGACGCAACCGTAGAAACCAGTCGCTATGCTATTCCAATCTCGCAGGAAATAGAAAAACGAGATCGGCATAACTACGAAAAACGAGAAAAATTCTGTGATCGTTCCCGCGTTAGAGGCGATTTTCTTTAAGATTGAGGCGAAAATATAAATCTTTTGATCGAAATATTTTTGAAGCTCAAGTTGTAGAGAGGTTATTTCCGACTTGTAATTTCCAAAGTTTGCGGACGAAAACGTATTGTCCAGGAAAGAGAAAAAACGGTCGAAGTAAAAATGAGCGTTCTGAGCGATAAGCGTAAGATATTCTCTAAGACGCGGCAAAAGCTCGGCCGCCGCAATGATGAAGACGCAGACGACTCCGGCCGCGAGGATCGCGCATATCAGCGTTCTGTTGACGCGCTTGGAGACCGAATTGACGAACGGCGAGCAAATATACGCGAGCGCGAATCCGACCGCGAACGGAAAACACACGCTGGAAAACGCGTATAAAAATAAAAATGAAAACGCAAAAACGACAGCCCAAAAGACGGATTTACCGCTTAAAAAGCTCGTCCTTGATCCAACCGTATTTTCGCGCATACTCCGCTCCCGAGTAAATCGTGGAAACGGCGACTATCGCTCCGCCTAGTTCCGCGAGGAATGATACGTTCGTCCGCAACGCGGCGCAAGCCAAAATTGACGCGATAAACGCTAGCTGAATCGCGGTGTTGATTTTGCTCGACATAAG
>JAISHN010000025.1 GCA_031262635.1 Holosporaceae bacterium | reverse complement strand
GGTCCCGCAAGTTGAGCGAAACTGTCCATATCGAACATTTTTGGATGAGCAGCCGCTATAAAAGGAGCGTGAGCCGCCGCCGCGACGTTTGAAATCTTCTCCAACAGCTCTATGTCTTGAGGATGTCGGCCAAATTCATATCCGCCTATTAAACAAGAATAAGGATGCCCGCCAAAAGTGCCGTATTCTTCTTCGTAAACTTTTTTAAACAGCTGGCTCTGATCGAATTCTACGGCGTTCTCTAAATCGTCTAAGAGATCTTTCTTCGTCGCGTTCATTATTCTTATTTTTAGCGTAGAGCTAGTCTCGCTGTTCATAATCAAATAATGCAACGCTCTCCAAGTTCCTTCTAGCTCTTGAAACGCGGGATTATGCAGAATCTCATTGATTTGATCGCTCAATAATATATCTATGTCGGCTATAATTTTTTCAACGAAAACTAGAGGATTCTTTATTTCCGTTACTTTTGAGTTGTCCATGTAAAGAAGCAGCTCGAGCAGCATATTGCAAGCGTAAATCTCGGCCGACGGTTCTTTTGCAAGCTTGCCGTCTATAAACATTTCTTTCAGGATTTCTCTTTGTCCCGCGGGAGCGCCGGAATCTCCGCCGTTTCCGCCGGCCGGAGGCGTAGCGGCGGCTGCGGGAGCCGCTTGTTGAGCCGCGTTTGCGTCTCCCGCCGGAGCGGCGGTTCCGTCCGCGGTAACGGTCTGTTTATTAGCCTTTACGACCGCGTCGATTTGAGATTTTAGCAAAGTCTTGAGACTCGCGTCCGCGGCAATTTCTTTTATACATTGCTGCAGCGGATCGTTTCCCTCCATTTTGGCCACAAGATCGTTCAATTTTATGCGAGACTGATAAATTTTATTCAGTTTTGGCGTTTGCTTAGCGATGCTTATAGGGCCGAAATCGTCCATATGCTGGAAAAACAACTCCGCGCTTAAATCGCCGGATCCGTCGCTCAATTTATCCTTCACTTGTATCGCAAGACGCGGATTAATCGAAACCATAAAATGCGGAAGATTATCCCTATCGACTTCCACAAATTTTCTAAACTTCATCGGAGGCGGCGGATCGGTCGGCATGCCGGACAGATCGGCGAGAACTCCAATAACGTAAGGCAGTTCTTTCATGACTATAGCGCCGCCTATTTCTACGTCGTAAGTAATTTGAACTCGCGGAGAACGAACTCTGTCTAATACATGCTGCGTGCTTTCGCTCATATCGTTATTCCTCAAACTAAAACCGGCTCCGCAATTAATCGCAATTCCGATATTTTTATACTTCGATGATAAAGCAAAAAGGTTTACAAAGAGTTAATTCTACAAAAAACTTATTGGGTCGATATCTATTTGTATTTTAATGTTTTTTGGTATTTTTTGGACTGACAGCCAACGTTTTACGACGCGATTTAGAGATTTCTTTTCAGTCGATTTTAATAAAAATCTCCATCTTGTCCTGCCGCGAAGTAAAAAAAACGGCGCGGGAGCGGGACCGAATATTTGCGCGCCGCGAGGGCGGCTTTCGCCGAGTTTTTTCGCGACTTTTTCCGTCAATTCTCTGTTAGTTCCAGAAACTATGACCGCCGCCAGTCTTGAAAACGGCGGCATGCCGTTGTTTTTGCGGGATTCTATCTCCATTTTTATAAAATCGTCGGGGTTGTCGGATTTTAACGCGACATAGAGCGAATGATCGGGCGAAAACGTTTGTATGAAAATTTGCCCCTGTTTTTCTTCTCGTCCCGCTCGTCCGGCGACTTGGTTTACGAGTTGATAAGTCTTTTCAGCCGCTCGAATGTCCGCTCCGCTTAGCCCAAGATCGCCGTCGATTATTCCGACGAGCGTTATGTTCGGGAAATGGTGGCCTTTGGCGAAAATCTGCGTGCCTATTATTATGTCGACTTCGTTATTTGCAATTTTTTCGAACAGTTTATCGATATTTTTCGCGGACGCAATCGTATCGGAAGAAGCGATTTCAATTCGCGTTTCTGGAAGTTTCTTCTGCAGTTCTTCGAAAATTCTCTCTACTCCAGGCCCGAAAGGGATATAGGAGCCTTCCTCGCCGCAAGCGAGGCATTTTCTCGGAATATCAATTCGATGATCGCAATAGTGGCATATCAATTTATCGATATTTTTGTGATAAACCAACCAACCGGAGCAATTAGGACAAGCGATTTTATCTCCGCAGGACTTGCAAAGGACAATCGGCGAATATCCGCGTCTGTTTAGATAAATCAGGCATTGTTCGCCTTTTAAAATCGCCGACTTGATTGCTTTTATAAGGGCGGGCGAGATAAAACCGTCGGCTTTGACTTGCCTCATGTCTATCAGATGGATCTCCGGCATTTTCGACGATCCAAATCTATTTGCCACGGCGGCGTATCCATACTTTCCGTTCTCGGCGTTCACGCGGCTTTCGATTGACGGCGTGGCGGAAGATAAAATCGCCGGAATCTTCCGCAAGTGTCCTCTAACGACGGCCATGTCGCGGGCGTTATAAAATCCCCCTTCTTCTTGTTTGTAAGACGAGTCGTGCTCTTCGTCTACGACGATTATTCCGAGATTTTTAAACGGGATGAACAAAGCCGATCTCGCTCCCATAACGACGCAAGGTTCGCCGGAAAGAGCTTTAAGCCACGCGATTCTTTTATTTTTCGGCGTTATGTTCGAGTTCCAGACGAACGGACGAAAACCAAAATATTTTTCGACGCGTTTTACAATTTGCCCGATTAACGCGATCTCGGGGAATAGAATCAAGGCTTGTTTTTTTTGCGCGAGAACGTCTCTGACGGCCGATAAGTATATTTCCGTTTTTCCAGAGCCGGTTACGCCGTTTAGTAAGAACGGCCTCGCGCCGTTTTCGACGATTTTTTGATACGCCGCGGCTTGAGAGGCGTTTAACGTTATGCCTTCGTTCGTCTTTAGCCCGCAAAACTGAGGATCATTTTTTATTCCCTGATCCTCGCTTTGATTTGTTAGCAAGGAAGAAGCTTTCGCGATTTTATTAGTTCCAAAAACCGCTTTTTCCGCAAGGATCATCTTCAAGACCATTCCTCTTGGAATCATCGAATAGTCCGCGACCCACTTTAGAAAATCGTAGTTTGTCTCGCCGATATTAAGTCCAAAAACCTTCGATATCTTTTTCAATTCTATATCCGCGGTAGGTTTTTCGTCCGTAGTAACGCCGACGATCGTCCGCGAACCGAACGGGGCCTCGACGATATCGCCGACTTGCAAATCGCCGTCGAACTCGTAAGAAAACCCGCGGTCGAAAGGACCGATTGGAAGAACTGAAAATACGCTCATGTTTAACCGATAAAACGTCTTAAATTGATATAATACGTCGTTCTCCTCGCAATAACGAGAAAAAATGCCTCGAGCCAAAATATATTTTTACGCTTCTTGCGAGACGAGCTAGGTCAAGGTAACATTTCATAAACCGTGGAGTTGAAAAAATGATAGTCGTTTGTCCTAGTTGCTTTTGTAAATATTCAGTCCAAGACGAAGCCGTCGGAGCGGAAAAAATGGTGCGTTGTTCCATGTGCGGAGCGACTTGGCAACAGTCGGCCGGCGGCGAGGCGGAGGAGAAAAAGCGTCGTTTTATTTATCTAACGCAGTGGACTTTTTTTTGGTCGATAGTTTTCGTTTCAATTTTTTCTTTGTTTTTCGCAAGAAACGCTTTAGTTAAGATTTGGCCTCCAATCGGCGATTTTTACGAAGCTTTGCAAGGCGAGCCTACCAAATCGTTCGCTATACAAAACATATCTAACTTTTTTGTAGTAAAAAAAGGCGGGCTTTACATGGGGCTTAAGGGAGAGCTTATAAATGTTTCCGATAAAGCGAGATCGCTTCCGAGCGTTACGATTTCGTTGACGGACGACGAAAATATAAACAAAGAATCCCCGTATCAGAAAGTCTGGACGCACAATTTGACGTATGAAAAGCTGCTTCCGAATCAGAAAGTCGCGTTTGAAACGGAATTGCAAAAAGTTCCTTACAATAATCTAATTTGCGACATAAAATTGGACGCTTTACAGTGATCGCGATTTGGGAGAAGAGCCGCGGTTTCGTCCGCGACGCGTATTTTCATATTGTCGAGGTTCTCGGAGCCTTCGCGCTTTTTTTAGCGTTAGCGTCAATCGTCGCTCTGCTTTCGTACTGCTCGGAAGATCCGTCTTTGAACACGGCGATCGACGGCGAGCCGGCTAATTTTCTTTCTCTTTTTGGAAGCTATTATTCCGACGTCGCTCTTCAAATTTTTGGAACTTCCGCCTATGCGTTTTCAATAATTCTGCTGTTTTTTGGACTGCAGTTGATGAAGCTCCACGTCGTCTCGTTTTTAAGAATAATATCCGCCTTTGTTTGCTGCGCGTCTCTTTCAATTATTTTTGAGACTCTAAAAATATCGTCTTCGGGAATCGTCGGAAGTTTCGCGGTAAAATTCGTAAAAAACGAGATCAACTTACGCTCGCCGACTAACTTTTGGATATTTCTCGGAAGCGTGTCTTTAGTATTTTTGATAACCGCGCTTTACGCGACGAGATTTAGCTTTGCCGCGGTAAAAGAGTTCGTTCAGTCGCTTATTAAAAAGAGCGCTCCTATGGTCGAAGACGCTTTAGATTCTTTCAGCCTCCCAGAAATATCCGTAAAAGAAAGAACCCCCGCGAAGAAAGCGACGTTTTCAAGAGCTTTTGTCAAGAATCCAGAGGACGACGGGTTTTCGTTGCCTCCGCTTTCGTTGCTCAAAGAACCTCAATACAACAGCGGAGAAAAATTATCGGAATCCGAACTTAGGGAACGTTCCGAGAATTTGATCAACGTTCTAAACGATTTTGGCATAAACGGAGAAATAACCGGCGTAAGTCCAGGCCCCGTCGTAACGCTGTACGAGCTAAAACCGGCGGCCGGCATAAAATCCTCGCGCGTCATCGGCTTATCCAGCGACATCGCGCGATACATGAGCGCCGTCTCGGCTAGAGTCGCCGTAATTCCAGGCAGAAACGCGCTTGGCATAGAGCTTCCGAATAAAAAACGGCAGACGGTTTATCTACGAGAAATCTTAGAGTCCGAAGTTTATATTAAATCTCCGGCTATGTTGCCGATTTCTCTTGGAAAGGACATTTCCGGCGAGGAAATCGTCGCCGATCTTGCGAAGATGCCGCACTTGTTGATCGCCGGAACGACCGGATCGGGAAAATCAGTCGGAATCAACGCGATGATTCTATCGCTGCTCTATAAACTGACTCCTAACGAGTGCAAATTCATAATGGTCGACCCAAAAATGCTCGAATTATCCGTTTACGACGACATTCCGCATTTGCTTACGCCGGTCGTCACCGATCCAAAAAAAGCCGTAGTCGCTTTAAAATGGGCGGTGAAGGAAATGGAATCGCGCTATATGTCCATGTCGAAACTGGGCGTGCGAAACATAGAAGGCTACAACGCGAAACTCGGCGCTCTCAAAAAATCCGGCGAGGAAGTAACTCGCAGAGTTCATACCGGATTCGATCCGCAAACCGGAGCGCCGACTTACGAAACGCAGGTAGTGCCGCTTGAACTGCTGCCATATATCGTAATCATCGTAGATGAAATGGCCGATTTAATGCTGGTCGCCGGAAAGGAAATTGAAATCGCCGTCCAAAGACTGGCTCAGATGGCGCGAGCGGCCGGAATTCACCTAATTATGGCGACTCAAAGACCGTCCGTCGACGTTATCACCGGAACGATTAAAGCGAACTTTCCAACAAGAATCAGCTTCCAAGTCAGCTCAAAAATCGACAGTCGCACGATTTTAGGAGAGCAAGGCGCCGAGCAATTGCTTGGTCAAGGCGATATGCTTTACATGGCTTCCGGCGGACGTATGACGAGAATTCACTGTCCGTTCGTCAGCGATTCAGAAGTCGAAAAGGTCGCGGAAAATCTCAAAGCCCAAGGCGAGCCTCATTATATTGAGACGGTTTTGGACGAAGACGACGAAGGCGCCGCCGGCGACGATTTTGATTCGTCGGACGGCGACGATCCTATGTACAACGAAGCGGTGTCGTTGATTCTACGCGAAGGGAAAGCGTCCACAAGCTTCCTCCAGCGACATTTGAAAATTGGATACAACAGAGCCGCGCGAATAATCGATAAAATGGAAGCGGCCGGCATAGTCTCCTCCGCGAATCACGTAGGCAAAAGGGAAGTATTGGGAAGATGATTTTTAAAGCCGCTCGCTCTAGAATGACGGAAAATACAAATTTTTCTTATTCGCTCCTCGTTACATCATTACGAGAAGGACGAAGTCCGACGCGGCAATCCGTCTATGGACTGACGCGCTTCGTCGCTTCGCTTCTCGCAATAACGCGCAGATTTAAATTCCTCCCAATCGCTCTCTTTTGCCTGTTTTTTACGGCGATCGGGGACGAATTGGCCGATTATATCGTCAAGGTTGAACAATATCTGAACAACATTACGACTTTCGAGGCGGATTTCATACAAATCGACAGATCCGGCCGCGTGTTTTTAGGGCGTTTCTTTTTAAAAAGACCGTTTCTCATGAAAATGGATTACACAGATCCGGCGATTAAAGTAATAATTGCTAAAGAAAACAAAGTGGTAGTCTACGATCGAGAATTAATGGAAAAAACCGAAACGTCTACGTATTCCTCGCCGCTATCGTTTTTCTTGGAAAGAAAGATAAATCTGCGAGACAACGTCGATCTGTTGTCCATAAAAAACGAGGACAATTATCTATTTCTCAAATTCTGTAAGAAAGATAAAAACGCGGAAGGCGCGGTTATGCTGATTTTCTCAAAAAAGCCGCTAATTCTTAGAGGATGGATCGTATTTTCTGATAAAAACGACGAATCGCCTTCAAAAAGTACGGAGATATCGTTCGCGAAGCAAAAATCGGGACATTTTATTTCCGATAAGGAATTTGAGAGATTTTAGATTGCGCTCAAGCTACTTTTGAGGAGACCTTGCTCCGCTTCCTTTTCGCAAAGGGAGAATGAAGGAGACTGTTCCTTTTTTTCTTGAGTACGTTATGTCATCCTAGAGGAGGGCTTGCCCGACGAAGGATCCAGAAAATGCTAAAGTTTCACTAGATCCTCGGCCTGCGGCCAAGGATGACGAGAAATGGAAGAATGGCGACGTTTCATCTCTGCGGCGCCGTAAATTGTAGGCGCGACGAATAATCATTCGCTCCCGCAACTCGCCGCAAGTCTCGTTTTTTTCGCTCATAGCGATGGTTAAACTGCTACATTATTATCTAACTCCGCTCCTACCTCCTCCTACCGGCGGCGACCTGTTTCTCGTACTGATCCACGTCGCCGGCGTATTGCTCGATCGAACCGTTGGCGACTACAAAAATCGAGTTGGCGACGCGGTTTAGGAAGTGCCGATCGTGGGTTATCAAAATTATCGCTCCTTTATACGAGGCAAGCGACGATATCAGCGATTCTCGCATTTCTATATCAAGATGGTTCGTCGGCTCGTCCAGAATTAGCAGATTAGGAGCTTCGATCGTCAGCGTCGCGAAAACGAGTCTCGCTCGTTCGCCTCCCGAAAGTTTCCCAATCAACTGAAAAACCGTTTCGCCAGAAAATCCGAATCGCCCCAAATGCGACCGTATTTGCTTGTCCGCGGCGTTTGGAATTATATCTCTTATAAAATCGTATAAAGTTTTTGAAACGTCTAATTTTTCAAAGAGATCCTGTTTATAAAATCCGACTTTTAGTTTGCCGTTCGCCTCTCGCGTTCCTTTTTTCTGCCTTAATTCGCCGGCGAGGAATTTTGCGAACGTCGTTTTCCCGTTTCCGTTTGATCCTACGAGAGCGATTCTATCGTCGCCCATTATCGTTCCCGAGACGTTTTTCAAAACGACCTTGTCGTCGTATCCGAGCGATATTTTATCGTAGGTCAATATATTAGACGATAAAACTGCGGTCGGATCGGGAAAATTGAACGCAACGGTCGGATCGTCTTGATCAACGGGAAGAAACTTTAATTTTTCAATCGCTTTCAGTCGACTTTGAGCCTGTTTCGCCTTAGTCGCTTTAAAACGGAAGCGATCGACGAACTCCATCATATGCTTTCGCTTGGCTTCCATCTTCGCGTTGTAGTCCTCGGCGTTTTTTTGCTTCAACGCATAACCGTCTAGAAACGCGTCAAAATTTCCGCCGTATCTCGTTAGCTTTTTGTTTTTCAAGTGAAGAATCGCGTCGACCGTATCGTTGAGAAAATCCCTGTCGTGCGATATCAAAATAAAGCTCTTCGGATACTCGTTTAAAAAGTCTTTTAGCCAGTCGCTCGTCTCCAGATCAAGATGGTTCGTCGGCTCGTCCAGCAGAAGCAAATCAGGCTCTTGAAAAAGTATGGCGCCGAGAGCGACGCGCATGCGAAATCCGCCGGAAAAAGAGCTAAGCGGACGATTTTGCGCTTCCTCGTCGAAACCGAGGCCTTTTAAAACCACGGCGGCTCTAGATTCGGCTTCAAATGCTTTGATACTTATCAAACGATCGTAAATTTCCGCAAGCAGCTCGGGATTGTCGGCGTTTTCTTCCAATTTTCGCAACAATTCTTCCCGCTCCGCGTCCTGCGACAACAAAAACTCCCGCGGACTCATATTGCCGTCCGGCGTTTCCTGTTTTACCGATAAAATCCTCTTGCCGCGTTCCGCTTGAATCTTCCCGCCGTCGCTTTCGAGTTCATTTAGAATGATTTTGAAAAGAGTGGATTTGCCGCTGCCGTTTCGGCCGACGAGTCCGACATGCTGTCGTCCGCTGAGATGCAAATCAACGCCGTCTAAAATCAGTTTTCCCGCGACGCTATAGCTAACGTTTTGTAAAGTAAGCATGATCTTTTGTTTTCTTCCGCGTTCGGGTTGTTTATCACATTTTTAAGAAAAGTCAAACGGATAATTTTCATAATGCGAATAACCTAACGCCAATCACTCTATCGCGTTTTTAATCGCCTCGATCGCGACGGGGATTTTGTCCGCGCCGATCCCGCCGCCTTGAGCGAACGCCGCGCCGCCGCCGCCTTTTCCGTCCAACGAAGCTAATCCAATTTTCAAAAGCTGTCCGGCGTTGTATTTTTTCTGCAGATCGGGAGCGACGCTTACGATCAGCGAAACTTTATCGCCGCTCTTGTTTGCGACAACGATTACGCCCGCGGATTTTTTAGATTTGATCGCTTCGTTCAAAGAACGCAGTTCGTCCATATCGCAGTCCGAAACCGCTAGAGAATATATCGTCGCGGAATTCTTGGAGAATTTTTGGACTTTATCCGACATAAGTTTCAAAATATTTTTTTTCAACTCTGATTTTTCCGCCAACAAGGAATTTATCTTTAGCGTTATTGAAGTTTCCGAAGATTCGCATTTTAATCTCTCGGCAAGAGAATCGACGATTTTCTCTTTTTCTTTTAATAGCTTTAAAATCGTTTTGCCGGTAACGGCTTCGATTCTTCTTATTCCGGCGGCGACGCTGCATTCGGAGATAATTTTGAACAGTCCTATTTTACCAGTCGACGATACGTGAGTTCCGCCGCAGAGTTCGAATGAGATTCTTTGTCTATCCTCGTCATAAATAGAAACCGTCCTAACGGTATCGCCGTATTTTTCGCCGAACAACGCCATGGCTCCAGCTGATATAGCTTCGTCTTTTGATATCGTTTCGCAGACTACTTTTAAATCTTGCAGAATCCATTCGTTTACCGTTTCTTCAACTCTAGAAATTTCAGAGTCAGAAAGAGCGGAGGAGTGAGAAAAATCAAAATGTAATCCTAAATGACCTACGGAAGATCCCCTTTGCTCGACATGTTTTCCAAGAACTTGACGCAAAGCCGCCTGCAGCAAATGCGTCGCCGTGTGATTGGCGCTTGTCTTCTGCCTTATTCTAGAATCTACTTGTAATATAACTTTGTCGCCAGATTTGAAATAATCATCTGCCACTGGACTTCCTAAATGTACGATAAGTCCATCGCAAACTCTAATAGTGTGAAAAACACTAAAATATACGTCTCCTTTTTCTTTGAGCTTTATAGCTCCAAAATCTCCGCATTGTCCGCCGCTTTCAGCGTAAAATGGAGTAGTTTTTACAATGATAAAATACTGAGGCAAAGGTTTGCCGCCTCTGTAAGAAACTGCACCGTACTTTACAGGTTCAGTCTTTTCATCAATCCAAGCAGGAGTAATTTCATCAATTATTTCATACTTTTCATTTTCAAATTTACCTACAGCCAAAATCTCGCTTTCGCATTTTTCTTTTTCGTAGCCGACGAATTCGGTCGCTCCTAATTTTTGTTTTAATTCATACCAAATCGGGGCTTCTTTCGTTTCTCCCGAACCGACCCACTTCGCGCGATTCTTTTGCTCTTGCAACGCCGTTTCGAATCCGGCGATATCTACGTCGATATTTTCCGTTTTCAAAATATCCTGCGTAAGATCTAGCGGAAAGCCGTAGGTATCGTAAAGTTTAAAAGCCTTGTCGCCGCTCAAAACGCCGCCCGCCGGAATTCCTTTTACGTCGTTCTGCAGTATCTTCAAACCGCGTTCGAGAGCGCTCAGGAATTTTTGCTCTTCCATATGAATCGTCGACTTGATTGTCGCTCGGGATTTTTCTAACTCGGGATAAGCGCCGTCCATAGAATCTGCAAAAGAATCGACCAATTTATAAAGAAACGGCTCTTTTACGCCTATAAGATTTCCATGCCGCATAGCGCGTCGCAAAATTCGCCGCAAAACGTACCCGCTACCTTCGTTGCTCGGCAAAACCCCGTCGGCGATCAAAACTGCGACGGAGCGTATATGATCGGCTATCACCTTGTAAGACGGGTAAATGTCGTCGTAGTTGGTTTTTGAAATCGCCTTTATCTCGTCGATGATACACTTGAACAGATCGATCTGGAAATTGTCCAACACTCCTTGCATAACTCCGGCGACGCGTTCTAACCCAAGTCCGGTGTCGATCGATTTTTTTGCGAGCGGAATTTTTTCGCCGTTTTGAATTTGCTCGAACTGCATAAAAACGAGATTCCAGATCTCCATATATCGAGGACCGTTTTCGTCGGGAGTCCCTGGTAAACCGCCAGGAACGTCGTCGCCGTGATCGTAAAAAATCTCCGAAGACGGACCGCACGGTCCCGCGTCTCCCATCGACCAAAAGTTATCGTTTGTTGAAATCGGAGTTATCAAAACGTCGCCGGCGACTTTCTTCCAGATATTTTTCGCTTCCTCGTCGGTATGATAAACCGTAACCGACAATTTTTCCCTCGGCAACTTGAGTTCTTTCGTAAGAAACGTCCAGGCGAAATAAATCGCGTCTTCTTTAAAATAATCGCCGAACGAAAAATTTCCCAGCATCTCGAAAAACGTATTGTGACGAGCGGTAAAGCCGACTTGCTCCAAGTCGTTGTGCTTTCCTCCGGCGCGAACGCATTTTTGAGCCGTCGTCGCTCGCTTATACTCCCGAGTCTCCAGTCCCGTGAAAACGTTTTTGAACTGCACCATTCCAGAGTTCGTAAAAAGCAAGCTCGGATCGTTTTGCGGAACGACGGAACTTGATTCGACTACTTTATGGCCGTTGTTTTCGAAAAATTTTAAAAAACTGCCGCGAATTTGGGACGAAAGCATTTTTACTCCTCAAACGAATAACGGGGAATTATATAAAAGCGAGTCTAATTTGGCTAATGTAAAATATGAGAGAAACGAGAGAAGTTGAACGAGCGGTTTGCTTGGGTTATATTCTAGGATTTTTAATCGGGCAAAAGGCAAATGCCGCTTATTTTAATCGCGACTATCGTCGTTTCCATACTCGCGCATTCGTTCATCCCATATGAAGCGAAAAGTTTTATATACGCTTTGAGTCTAACGGCGAAGTCCATGGTTTTGTTCATTCTTCCGTTCGTTATTTTTGGATTGCTTTTTAAAACGTTCGCAAGATTACGCGACCAGGCGGCGAGCGTGTTTTTTTTGATTTTTGGCGGATTGTGCGCTTCGAATTTCTTTAACGCGTCCGCGGCCGGATACGTGGGATCGCTTTTGTATAACTTAAATTTAAATCTCGCTCCGATCCCCGACGTAAGCGTTCCGTTAGAGCCGTATTTTACGTTTTTAATTCCGAGCGTCGTAAAAAATGAGTTTGCTCTTTTCGGCGGAATCGCGGCCGGTTTGATTGCCGCCGCTTACAATAAAAAACTGGCGTTTTTAATCGCGGAGAAAACAGATTTTATTTTGAACAAACTGTTTTCTATTATCTCTTTGCTAATTCCGCCGTTCATTATGGGATTCGTCCTAAAATGCGCTTCGGATGGAAATTTAGAATTCATTATAAAAAACTATTCGCAGATTCTTTTGATTTTTTTCGCCTACGCGTTGTTCTATATCGCAGCGCTGTATCTCATCGTTAATAAATTTTCGATAAGAGAAACCTTATTATGCGTAAAAAATATGCTGCCGGCCTGGCTGGTCGCCTTCAGCTCCGCGTCGAGCGCGCTGGCCATGCCCGTTACGATTTTATCCGCGCAGAAAAATGCAAAAAACAAAGAATTAGCCGGATCGGTCATATCGATTACCGCAAATATTCATCTCATCGGCGATTGTCTTTTTATTCCGACCATAGCCTATGCGATATTAAAAAACTACGGGATAGAAGAGCCTTCGTTAATAACGTATCTCGCCTTCGCAGTATTTTTCGTAATCGCAAAATTTTCCGTAGCGGCGGTGCCGGCCGGAGGAATTATCGTTATGGTTCCAATATTGGAAAAATATTTGAGCTTCTCGCCCGACATGTCGACGCTAATAATTGCGATATACGCGATTTTCGATCCGATTATCACCGGATTCAACGTCCTAGGAAACGGCGCGTTTGCAAAATTGATCGACAATATAAAAGGGAAAATGCGTTAGATTGTTCGCGATGTTCGCGCGGCTTAACCTTGATTTGCGTCGATAACGAAAATGAAACATTGCGGCTTTTCTTTTTCTTATCATCCTTGAGCTGAAAACCCGAGAATCCGGCGAAACCTCGAAGCAACCTGTATCTTCGTTTCGTCGCGCTTGCAAGAATGACGAGAATACCTGATATCTCAGCTTTAAATAAATTTTCTAACCAAATACTCGGTCTATTAAACGTTTTCTTACCTATAACGAAGTAAAATATTGTCGTCTGTTCGAGGAAGAGTCGTGGAAAATTGCTTAGCGTTCAGAAAAATCGGAGAGACTCTATCTAATAGAGGGCTGCTGACGAAAGAGCAAATTTCTATCGTCGCGAAAGCTCAAAGAAAGTCCTATGCGCTGTTTGGACGACTTGCGGTAAGCCTCGGTTTTTTAAAAGAAGACGATCTTGTAAAAATTTTATCTGAATTATATTCAATCGAAATCGTTAGTTTAGAATTTTTATACATAGATAAGAAAACGCTGACTTCGATTGACTACAATATCGCCGCGCAGAATTTGGCGATTCCTTTTTTCATCGATCGTCGGCGCGTAAAAATTGCGATCGCCGATCCTGGAGACTTGCGAGCGATCGACGTTTTAAACGCCGGTTTTAGAGGCAAAAAACTAGAGTTTTTCATTGCGAAAGAAACGGAAATTTTGAGATTCTTAGAAATAATGAAATGCGACGGCGAAGATATTGAAAGAGATCCGCTGCTTTTGTTGAACAAAATAATTTTTGAAGCGATCGAGTCCAAAGCCAGCGACATTCATTTTGAACCGGCGGAAAATCTCGTTCGCGTTCGTCTGAGAATAGACGGCGTTTTACGCGTTTTAAAAACGATCGACTTAGATTCTTGGGCGAGGATAAGATCCAAGCTAAAACTGATTTCCAATCTCGATATAACCGAAAATCGTCGGCCTCAAAGCGGCCACACGCGGATTTATTTAGCCGGAAAAATCGTCGATCTGAGAATCTCCGCGCATCCTGGAATTTTCGGCGAAAATTTTGTCGCCAGAATCTTCGACTTATCGAACGGCGTTAGTTCGCTGCTAGAATTAGGCTTTTCGGACGAAGATTTTTCACGGCTGAAACGCGTCGTTTCATTTCCGAGCGGAATATTTTTAATCGTAGGCCCCACCGGCTCCGGCAAAACGACAACGCTATATTCGCTGCTAAAAGAAATAAGTTCGCCGGCGATAAATATTATGACCCTGGAAGATCCCGTCGAGTATCAAATTGACGGCGTAAGGCAGTTAGACTTGCGCGAGGAAGGAATTTTGTCGTTCGCAGACGGCGTTCGATCTATTTTGAGACAAGATCCCGACGTGATGTTGATAGGAGAAATCAGAGACGAAGCGACTGCCGCAACCGCGATTCGAGCGTCTTTAACCGGCCGCCTCGTTCTCGCGACTTTGCATGCGGCAAATCCGATCGAAGGAATTAGAAGGCTATTGGACTTGGGCTTAAAACTATCGGATTTTGTCCCAAGCCTCATCGGAATTTTTTCGCAGCGTCTCGTTCGTAGAGTCATAGACGGAAAATATAAGGGTAGATTTCCTCTGGCGGAGTATCTTTATTTTTCCAAAGGCCTGAAGAAAAATTTGCTGGAAACCGGCGACGTAAATTTATGCGAAGTCGACAAATCGTTTCAAGACTCTATTAAAGAAGCGCTCGACAGTAATTTTACCGACTTAGCCGAAATAAAAAGAGTCTTCGGAAATGCCTATATATAAGTACAAAGTTTTAACGCGAGACGGAGCGAAAAAAGACGGCGCGATTTTGGCGGACGATTATAAAAGCGTTTATGACTCTCTTCGCGCGAAACTCTACTCGCCGATTGAAATTACAAAGGCGCGTTTTATCTCAAATAAAGTCGATTTAGAAGATTTGTCGGCGTTTTTCTCGCATATAAATTTTCAATTAAAATGCGGAGTTAGAATTAATGAAGCGATCGATTCTTTCGCCGATTGTCGCGGAAATAAAATTTTAAACGCGACGCTTTTGGACGTCTCCAACTCTTTAAAGAATGGAGAAAGCCTCGGCGAGTCTTTTCAAAAGCGCCGTTTTGTTTTTAGCGACGCGATTGTCGGCTTGCTAAAAGCGCTCGAAGATTCCGGCGACGCGACGGAAATTATTTCTAACGTTTTGAACTTCTTAAAATTGCAATCCGATTGGCAAAACAATGTAAAACGAGCGATCGCATATCCGATTTTCATAACGATCGTAGCCGCGATAGTTTTAATTTTAGTCGCTGGAATTTTAGGACCGCAGGTCGCGTCTCTTATTCAAAGTTGCGATGAAGTTCCGACGTTCGCGAGATTTGCGGCGGACGCGACGCCGGTAATTTCCAACGCTATCGTTTTATTTTTGACGACGCTATTCGCGGTCGTTCCGCTCTTGCGACTAACGAAAACAGGAAAAAATTTTTTATCCCGCGCGACGCTCAAAACTCCAAAAATTGGCGAGCTGATCGTGAAGATCTCCATATGGCGATTTTGCAAAATTCTAAGCGCGGCGCTGAAAGCAAAATTAGATTTTATCCGAGCGTTTGATTTAGCTATCGAAGCGGTAAAATTTTCTCCGCTTGAGAACGAATTAAAAGATATTCGCGACAATATAG
Source organism: Holosporaceae bacterium (assembly GCA_031262635.1). Lineage (GTDB taxonomy): Bacteria > Pseudomonadota > Alphaproteobacteria > UBA3830 > UBA3830 > JAIRMQ01. The sequence continues at coordinate 14,184 of JAISHN010000025.1, read as the reverse complement.
CGGACGGTTATAAAATCGCGGAATCCTTCTCGGAAGGACGATTAATTCCGCGAGAAATTATCGCGGCGGTTTATATAGGCGAAGAAGGAAACGATCTGCCGGAAAGTTTAAACCGCGCCGCTGAAAATCAATATAAAGAAATATTGTTTGATATCAAGTCGTTAGGACAAATTTTAAGCGTTGGGCTTACTCTTTTCACGGGATTGATATTTATTCTAATTTTGTGCGGTCTATTTTATCCGATTTATAACTACGTGGAAATCGCCGGCCTATGACGATGATTTTCGACCGAAACGAAATCGAATTCTCCCTGGAAAAATTAAGCGGCTGTTCGTTTTGGGACGCTCGCAAAATTTTAAGCTGCCAGAGAAAAACGCTGTCCGAGCGCGAAAAAGCGTTTTTAGTTTCGAAAGACGATTTAAGTCTCTTTAAAAAATCGGATTTTTATATTCAAAAAGTTTCTCTGCCAAGCGATTTTGAAAAAAATAAAGACGACGTTTATTTGATTGAAAATATTGTCGCGGAATTCTGTTCTAACGTCGATAGAATCCGCGAGAACGAATGGTGGATTTACGCCGCCCGTCATTGGTCTAATTTCCGAATAATCGCCGGCGTAGGCAAGGGAATCCTTCTATCAAGGTTCTTGCCCTTGATTTGCAACGTTTCAAGCGAAGTTTCGAAAACTTTAAAGTATTTGCAAAGATTCGGAACGATGAAAAACATAAAAATTTTTTCGCCCGAGATTTCTTCGAAAATTAACTCGAATATAAACTGCAAACGGGTTTTCATCGAAAATAACGTCGATTTTGAAGAATTTTTATTAAATCATCGTCGCGTAAAACCTATTGCGAGCGATAAAAATCAATTTGAAAAATTTCTAGACGGAAGAGTTTTTAAAATAATCGTGTTTGTCGTCGTGTTAGTTTTATTCGGAATTGAAAAATGCGTTTGGGATAAAAAACGAGTCGTTTCATCGTTAGAAAAAAGCGTCCGCACGGCGACTAAAGACATAAAGTTGGAAATAAACGAAGAAAATTTTCCTTCCGTAAAGCAAGTCGTAGAAGCGTTGAAAAACTCCCGCGATCCGCTGCGCTTGCTCGAAAAAGCCTCCTGGCTGCGTCAAAAATACAATATTCGAATCGAGCGTTTATCTTTCGAAAACGGAGATACGGTCAAGATAAAAACGTCGCTAAACAAATCGACTCTAAGCAAATTAAAGAAGGAAAGCGACTTAGAAATCGAAAGAAATTCAAACGAAGAATACGAAGAACTTGGATCGGATAAAAAAATCGGGGTAGTCGTATGCGTAAAATAAAGGCGTATTTTTCGATTTTCCTGATAATGATTCCATGCGTTTTAATCGTCGTGAAAATAAGCGAGTTAAACGAGTTGGCGGAGCGCGAAGCTCGATTGCGCGAATTTAAAAATTCCGTCGCAAATTTTGTGAAAGAAATCAAAACGCGTCCTTTCTCGTATTTAAAATCGGAAAAAAAGATTTTCGCTAAAAATCAGGATCTGAAAAAAGTCGTAGAACGAATTTCTCGAAAACTACAATTGAAAAAAGTATCGATAAAACGCTCTTCCGCTCGCGAGAGCAAAGAAATTAAAATAGCCGCGAATCAAGAGGGGAAAATTTATAATTTTATCAAAGAAACGCTTCTCGAAACTCCAGGCGTAACGCAATTTAAAACGATAACTTTCCTTCCGACTAAGAATGAAATCGTCGCGACGCTTCAATTCAAAATTCTTACGTTTAGCGAGCCTTCCGGTATAATTTCTATAAAACCTACCGACCGAAAATTTGGGAAAATAAATTTATTTAACCAAAAGAAATCTCGCAGGCTATTTTGCGCGATAGATAATTCAAAAGCCTACGTAAACGATTCTTGGTTTCAGATAGGCGACCCGATAGGCGATTATCGACTGATAAACGTCGATCAAAATTCAATTGAAATACAAGGCGATAACGGCTTAACTACCCGAATAAAACTAGGCGACGCTTGGTAGTTTGGAGGCTGGGACCGGAGTCGAACCGACCTACAAGGATTTGCAGTCCTCTGCATAACCGCTCTGCCACCCAGCCTAAAACGTCGCTATTTTTATATCATGTCGGCGAGCAAGGTCAATATTAAAGACGAAAAGAAGCGCGGGTTAGAAGTATTTCCGCGTTTCGTTGCGATGCCGGCGATCGTCTGGTATATAATAGAATCAGCATTAAATGGAGGTCGCGGTGTTAGAAAAAGTTTCGTTTTCGGATAAATTATCGAAAAATTGCAGTTTAGTCGCAGGAGTTCACGCAGACGGATCGTTATCGCGAAACGCTAAAAAAATCGACGAAAGTTTCGAAGGAATAATCTCAAAAAATCTAGGAAAATTAAAATTCGACGGAAAATTTTTAAAAACTTGCTCGTTCATATCATGTTCGAACGATTATAATCATATAATAATCGTTGGACTCGGCGAGCCAAATAAGGAATTTAGCAAACTCGAATTAGAAAAACTCGGCGCGACGATTTATTCTGCGGCGGAGAAACTAGACTCGAACGTTTTTATCGCAATCGACGCGGAAGACTTGCGTTTTCCTTGCGCTTGCGCGTCTTCTTTCATCGGTTTTGGCGCGCTGTTGAGATCCTGGAATTTCGACAAATACAAGACGAAAAAAAACGAAAAGCCTAAGCTGAAAACTCTATCGATATTGACGCAAGACGTAAAAACGTCCGAAGAACGCTTCGACGAACTGCGAAAAATCGCGGACGGCGCGTTTTTGACGCGACTAGTAGTATCTGAACCGGCAAACGTTATTTATCCTGAGAGTTTAGCGAAAATCGCGAAGGACGAGCTAGCTCCGCTCGGCGTAGAGGTTGAAATCTTAGACGAAGCCGATATGAAAAAGCTTGGCATGAACTCTCTTCTAGCCGTCGGTCAGGGAAGCGAGAACAGGCCGCGAATGGCGGTTTTGCGTTGGAACGGCGGAGACAAATCTCAAAAGCCAATCGCATTTGTCGGCAAAGGCGTGACGTTCGACAGCGGCGGCATTAGCTTGAAGCCGGAAAATAACATGAACGAGATGATTCGCGATATGGCCGGATCGGGAGCGGTTCTCGGTCTATTTAAAGCGGTCGCATTGAACAAACTTCCGGTAAACGTCGTTGGAATAATGGCGATGGTCGAAAACATGCCGTCCGGCTCCGCGCAACGCCCTGGCGACATAGTAAAATCCATGTCCGGTCAGACGATAGAGGTGTTGAGCACCGACGCGGAAGGTCGCATGGTTCTCGCGGACGCTATATGGTACGCGCAAGATCGATTCGATCCAGAAGCGATAATAGACCTCGCGACTTTGACGGGAGCAATGGCGGTCGCGTTGGGACATGAGTTTGCGGGGTTGTTCAGCAATTGCGATAAGTTGGCGGAACAGATATCTAAATCGGGCGACGCGACCGGCGAGAAAGCGTGGCGTATGCCTATGACCGATCATTTTGAAAAAGGAATCGACTCCGACGTCGCAGATATGCAAAACATCGGAAGACCGAACGTCCGCGGAGGCAGCATAACCGCCGCTCATTTCCTGAGACGATTTACGAATGGAAAAAGATGGGCGCACCTCGATATAGCCGCGGTCGAATGCGTAACTTTCGACGATTTATTCGTCTGCGGCAAAGGAACGACCGGATACGGAGTCCATTTGCTGTACGACTTTTTGCGAGAGAATTACGCAAAGGGAAGCTAGATTTTCCTTATGCGTTATTGATGAATCAAAATTCCTTCTCCGTCATCCTAGAGGAGGAGGGCTTGCCCGACGAAGGATCCATGCGATTTTTCGGCGTACTCGCCGTCTGGATCCTTCGCTTTGCTCAGGATGACGGAAAAGGACGACGAACAAAATTCTTCCTAACACAGCCTAAAACCCGTATTCCGTCTTGAGAAAATTTTGAGTCGCCCCATCTCGTCATCCTTGGCCGTTAGGCCGAGGATCCAGTGAAATATCAGCATTTTCTGGATCCTCGCTTCGCTGCGCTCGCAAGGATGACGAGAAAAGGGAGAAGGACGACGAAAAAGCAACATTTCCCCCTTTCGTCATCCTAGAGGAGGGCGAAGCCCGACGAAGGATCCAGACGGCGAAGATGCGTCGTCGCCTGAAAACGCCGTTCTATCCGGTGACGCGCACTTTAATCTCCGATATAAATTGCTTCGGCAGGATCTTCACTCCCGATTGTTCGGCGAGTTCTCGCGTCGTTTGATCGCAGCAATTAGTTACGATAAGCGAGCGTTTTTCTAGCTTATTGTCCCGTATTAAATCCAAGCCGTTTGAACCGCGGTCTTTTAACTCGAAATCCGCCAGCAAAAACAAATTATTTCCTTTTTTCGACTCGATAAAACTCGACGCTTCTTGATAATTTGTGAAGAAAATCAAATTGGAGTCTTTAAACCTATCTTTCAGAATAGTCTTCCAAACGTGATGTATCGATTTTTCATCGTCTACAACTACGACGGTGTCGTTTTTTCTTAGCGAAACTTGCTCCGCCAGCCAATCCGGCCGCCGTAACTCGGGGAAAATAAGAGTCGCGGTTGTTCCTCGTCCTTCTTCCGATTCGACGAACAATCTTCCGCCGTAAAGCGCGACCGCGCTTATGACCTGCTCGAGTCCGATGCCGTGTCCGGTTTCTTTGGTCGTATTCACGGCGTTTCCAGCGTTGATTTTATCAACCAGCGTTTTCGGCATGCCTTTTCCGTCGTCTTTTACGAGGATTTTTACATTTCCGTTTTCCACTGCGAACGAAATATCTATAACTCCGCGTTTGTCTTCAAAAGCTTCCGCGGAGTTATTAACCAAATTCGATATCGCTCGGCTAAGTTTCGATTGATCTCCCCTAATAAAAGCGAATTTAAACGTCGGATCGTAAGAATAGTGAAATTTAACGTTCGAGTCCTTATATTGGTATCTTTTGTGGCTTACGACTTCCGACAAAGCGAGCGAAACTAAAATATCTTGATCCTGAGCCGCGCAAAAATCGCCGCGGAATTTTATATATCTGTCCAACAAATCTCCGGCTATGCTTTTAATACTCGTCGCAATGCTTTTAAGAGCTTTTTGGCGATCTTCCGGCATGTTCTCGCAGGATTTTACGAAATATTCCAAGCTGATCAGCGGAGAAGTTATATCGTGAGCCATTCTCGCGATGAATTTTGCAAATTCCTCTTGTTCGTTTATTCTCGCCTTTTGCAGTCTGTTTTCGATCTCGAGTTTTTCAGCTTTTTTGCGATCTGTGACGTTTACGGCGAGTCCGATAACTCCTTCGACTTTGTTTTTCGCTATAAGCGGAGCTTTAACGGATAGATAGCAGTCGCCTTCTATGGATTCTTCCTCGACTATAATTTGTTGTTTTGTCTTCATCACCTCTTCGACGGTTTCCCATACGTTGGGAGCCAATTCTTTGACGTGCATGTCTTTTACCTGCTGTCTGCAAGCGTCGTTCTTGTATATTATTTCTCCGGTTTTGCTTACTACGAAGAAATTCACGTTGTCGGCTTTTTTTGTGATGAATTCGGTTATTTGCCGATCCATATTGCTGAACCCGGAACAGTTTTTATGCTGCTCGGCATGGTTCGACATTTTATAAGGAAGATGCTTAACGTTCAGATTATATCGCTCGATAATGGATCGTATCGGAGACAAAGACATTGGGTATACCATTACTATGTTTTTGAAATTCGCGCACGTGTAAGCGCATTCCTCTAATACGAATTCTATATTCTGCTTAAGCAGTCCGTTTCCCTTAAAAACCGCTCCTTCGGCCATGCTTATAACGGCTTCTCGGAATTCTTGTTTCACGCCGTTTCCGTCCTCGTCTCCGGCGAAATCAATTTTCATTTGTTTATGCCAGTCCTCAAAATCCGCGGCTTTAAGACCGTTAGCCCACTGTCTTAGCGAAACGTCTACTTCTAATTTTTCTATAGCGGCTTTGTTTTTCAGAAACCATAGCGTCGGAACGTTAGGATCGGCGTACTGAGCGAATTCCGGCATAGTATGTCTGTATAAATAAGAAGTGTCGGTAATATTTATCTTTTTTACTTTTCTTCTTACGGGATCGTTGTTTATCGAATTGACGAGTTCTTCGAATCCCTCGCCCGTCTGAGTCGCGCAGCCAAAAGATATAACGAAATCAAGAGTAACGCCGTTATCGGGAGCGGACTCGAAAAATTCCAACGCTTCTTTGCTCCATCTTACGCGTCTTTCCGTAGGCATAAATACCTCCTTTCGAGTTGTAACGCATTCGGCAACCGCCAAAATATAGATACAATATAAATTAATTTTTAATTAAAAAATAGTATTAATTTTTAATGAACGCCAGCGCGGATTGACTTAGCGTTTCAGAAGCAATATAAAAAGTTCGATTGCGAAAGCCGTTAAAACTTTCGGATCGAAAAAAAAATATGAGGAGACAAAAATGAAAAGACTTATAACATTGGGTTTAGCCTGTTCGCTGCTCGCAGCCTGCGACGTCTCCAATGTAGGTTTCCGGCAAAAACAAGGCCGCGAATCGTTAGAAAATCAGCAAATATCGCAATCGCGAAAAGCTATTTTTGTCATATCTGGGGCCTCGGGCGTTGGAAAAGATTATATGATTAAAATAGTATTGGCGGAAGACAAGTCGCTTTTGAAAGCCGCAAATCACACGACTCGCGATCAAAGACCAGGGGAAAAGGCGGGATTTGATTATATCTACGAAAAAGACGCTGATTTCTTTAAACGGCAAGACCCGAGCGATCTTATAGATCACGCCGGCAACGTTGGAAAAGAATACGGAATCTTGAAGTCGGATATCCTGAAATTATTGGCTCGAAAGGACTGCTCCGGCGTTATTATTAACGCCGACCTGAACGGACTCGACAACGTAAGAAAGGCCTTTAAAAACGATCCGAACGTAACTGTCGTAGGAATTCTTATAGATTTCCGCGACGAGTCCGTCCTGCGAGCGCGTTTAAAAGGCAGAAAAACCGAAACTCCCGAGCAAATCGAACAGAGAATCAAATGGGGAATGCAGCTCAAGAAAGAAGCGAGTAAACGCAATGACTTATATGTCTTCGTAAACGACGACGCTACGGAAACCGGCGTAGCGATCTCGGCGTTTATGCATTCCGTTCTGAGAGAAGTTAATAAAGAGTAGCGTAGGGATAGACTCAAAAACTATAGCGGGCGGAATGATTATCCGCCCGTAAATTTTTTTCAGCTTGGTATTCTTAGTATTGACGGTTTTTATTATTTAGAGTGGGTAAGCCGCCTAAGATAGCAGATGGCGTTTTTAGATACTTCAATTGTGAGATATCAATGAGAAAAATGGGACTGCCCTACAAAGATACCAAGAGTTCTTTATTAAGGAGCATAAGGACGGATAACCGTAACATTTCAGCGGATTTTAAGTAACATTTGGTTTTTCGATGCAGTCTTGCGAGGTAATATCTCAAAATAGAATTGAAAGATTCGACCAGGCATGTCTCCGACTTTGTAACGACGCGTTTCAGATCGGCGTCTTCTTCAAATACCTCTGCGTAAGATGGATTTCCGTCTGTACATATATACTCTAGATTGTTTTCGCCTTCGATTCGTTTCCACAACCTACGCAACGCGTCAGAGCTCGCGTCTCCGACCTCAAATCCAGCAAAACGCAGCCGGTTTCTATCAACATCAGTCCATACTCTGACCTGATTCCGTTTTTTTTTACGTAAGTATATAACTCGTCCATTTCCAACACGGGAACCGTTTGCTTTCCTTCGCTTTTTGTCAGCTTCTCTTCCAATTGCGCTCCGGCTTTCTTTATCCAATGTATTACGAGCTGATATCTTATATTTATCCGAAAAATGCAGTTCAATACCAGCGCTATCCTCCTAAATCCACAACCTTCAAGATATAAAATCTTCGCCGTTTTTCTTACAATCTCAGGATATCTCTCCCTCTCGTCTCCTTCTACCTGATTTCTTTCGCAGCTCTTGCAATAATACCTCTGCTTCCCTCTCGTTATCCCCTTCTTTATCATCGCTTCAGACCCGCAATACTTGCAATTTATCATCTCCGCTCTCCAGCTTACTTTTACCAATATTATATTATCGGTATCTTTGTAGGACAATCCCGATAATCCGCAGTTTCGCATGTCTTGAATAATTTGTCTAATATAAACATAAACTATACAAGCAGGGCTTGCAATAAACAAAAGATAATGATACTTTATCTAAAAGTCGATTATGTTTTTTTTAATAAAGATAGCGTTTAACGGGAGAAAAATACATGAGCGGAGACTTTCCTTCTTTCGAACTAGCCGAGTTGCACACTCATCTAGGAGGATCGATTAGTCCGGCGACATATTGGGAGATAGCTCAAGACGTCGGTTACGTTCTGCCGGAGAGAGACTACCACAAATTTATAAAATACGTCACAATTTCTCCCAAAGATCCGGCGCCGTTGGACGAATATTTTGACAAAGTTTACCACAGGTTGTTAGACAATCTTTCCTCGGGAATTAGAGCCGCTAAAAAAGGCGTGTACGAAATTTTTTCGGGATCATATCGCTCAAACCAAGTTCGGCTTCTGGAATTGCGAACGAATCCGATGAAACACAACAACGACGGAACGGTCGATATGGATCAGCTAATCATGTCGATGCTGCGGGGAATGGAACAGGCGCTCCTAGCTTATCCCAAATTATCCGCCGGTTTGATTTTTTGCTTAGCTCGCGAATTCGACATCGCCAGAAATGCGGTCGTCGTCGAAAAAGCTATAAAATATCGGAAACGCGGAATCGTTGGAGTAGACTTCGCGGGACCGTATCGCGACTTTGACGCTAAAGAATACGGAAAGCTGTTTGCAAAAGCTCGAGAAAACGGCCTAGGATTAACAATGCACGCCGGCGAGCAAAAATCGCTAGATTACATGTGGAAAATAGTCGAGTTTTTCAAGCCTGATAGAATCGGCCATGGAATCTACGCCGCTTACGACGCAAAATTAATGAAAGAGCTTGTTAAGCAAGATATCGCTCTGGAAATCTGTCCTCTTGCGAATTTAGCCACCAAGACTGTGGAAAACGCCGACGAAATGCGTTGGATTTTACGGACTTTCGTTGAAAACGGCGTTAAATTTACGATTAACACGGACTGGGCGGAAATGATCGAAGGAAACCATCTGCGCGAAGTTTTTAAATGGCTATATGAGGAAAAAATCCTGAGCGAAGAAGAACTGCGTCGCTGCAACGATTTGGCTTTCAAGAGAAGCTTTATAAAATCCTCTGGATTAGAAGCGTATCTGTAAAAGCGTTCGACTTTTTCATTGTACAAACGCCGTGGGAGCGGGATTATATGCGGCCGAGTAGAATCGCGTTAATCGTCGGCTTTTCCATATTTTTCCATATCGTTTTCTATTAGTTTTTCTAGTTCTTCGGGTTTTGGAAGATCTCCGATCATTTCGCCGAGTTTAAAATCCCAAGTTACGGGAGAAAATATGTACTTAGCGCCGCCCGAGTCTTCCGTTAATTCGCCGACAAGAACTCTATCGCCAATCTCGTAGAGATCGATTCTAATCAGCGGGAAAGGTTTTGATAATTTTTTTGCAAGAGCGATCATTCGAGCGAGATTTTTTGGCGGAGGGAGAAAATTTGGTTTCTGACCGTCGATTATAACTGGCATTCTTTTCCATTCTTGAGTGAAATAGAAGGAAAAAGTTTTGTCGTCCGACTCGTAATCGTCGCCGTCGGCCGCAAGACAATAGGCAAAGAAAACTTTTCCAAAAGAACAGAAAAACTTATAATCTATGGGAGCTATTCTGCCGTCTGGCGACTCTAGGTATTCTTCCGCTATAATACGTTTTCCAGTTATATATTTCATTCCTATGATTTGGCAAGATTCTTCAAGTTTTTTAACGGTCGCGGCAAAGTCAAGTTTATTCTTATCTTTTACTATTATCACTTGCCGTCCAAAGTGACCGCGAACGGTTTTTAAAACAAAACGATTCGGCAATTTATTCCATTCTATCTCGCTCGGTTCTTCCCATGCTCCAAGCAGTTTAACGACGTACTCTTCGCCGGCCGTCTCGGCAACGTATTTTTTCGCAAGATATTTGTTTCCGATAATCGCCGTTATAGGAGACTTATAAAAATACTTCTGAAGAACGTAGCTTATCTTGTCGTTTAAAGTCCGCGGATTTTCGCTATCCATAAAGTACTCGCCGCCTTCTTCAAGAAAAGCGAGTTCTCTGCGGCCTGGTTGACAACGTTTTAAAAGATCGCGAGTTTCAAAAAGCTTTTGAATTCTAGCGGAAGCGGCGTTGGTCGACGCTTTATTGGGCGACGGAGCCGCGAAGCGAGCGACCATAAAACCAATTGCAAACGCCGCGACTATCGCCGCGGTAATTTTCATCTTTTTTAAGATGTTTGGTCTTATGTCGCTCATAACGGCTCCTTAATTTCATTTTGGCGATAAGCTTATAACATAACGGCTGCGTTTAATAGATATAGGCCGGCGAGAAATGGAAATTCTGTCGCAGTCTATCCGTCATACTAGAGCCAAGCAAAAGATCCAAGCGGCGAAGAAGCGTTAGTCTCAGTTTTCAATTGTAATAGACGCGGTTTTTGCGTATAATTCGTCGCAATACGCGCGCAAAATGCGGGCGGTCGCGAGAGGCGAGTCGTCCGTTCGGTCTGGAGTTTCCAGCTTTTGTTTTGCGGAAGGAAAAATCGCAAGGGGCGATTTTTATTAACCGAAGAAGGAGCGAACATGAGAGATATCTCAATCAAAAGCCTGCTTGAGGCGGGCGTTCATTTTGGACATCAAACTAGACGTTGGAATCCAAAGATGGAGCGGTACATATACGGCGCCAAAGACGGAATCCACATCGTTAACCTAGACAAAACCTATATTTTACTGCAAGAGGCGTTGAAAGTCGCGGGAGATATCGCGGCGGACGGCGGACGCATTCTATTCGTCGGAACCAAAAGGCAGGCTAGCGATCGAGTGGCCGACGCGGCTATTCGCTGCGGTCAGTATTACGTCAACCGTCGTTGGCTCGGCGGAATGTTAACCAACTGGAAGACGGTTTCACAGTCGATTAAAAAATTAGAGAGTCTTGAAAAAAAATTGGGAGACAAAGAGCTGTCTCTGAAGAAGAAAGAAATTTTGAACATTGAAAGAAGCATAGACAAGCTAAACAAAGCGTTAGGCGGAGTTCGCAACATGGGCGGAATTCCTTCTATGATCTTCGCCCTCGATATAAACGAAGATAAAACCGCCGTTCTAGAGGCTCGCGTTTTAGGAATTCCAGTCGTCGGAATTTGCGACACTAACTCCGATCCTACTTTGGTCGACTATCCAATCCCAGGTAACGACGATTCCGTGAAAGCGATCGATTTATACTGCGGAGCGATGGAAGACGCGATAATCGAGGGAATTCAAAGAGGCTTATCGTCCGCCGGAGTCGACGTGGGAGCGTTGGAAAATCCTATAGGCGAGTCCGCGACGGAATTCGAAAAAGAACTCGCGGAAACTGAAGCTAATACTGAAACCGCGTCGGAAGTTGTCGCTTAATTAGTCAAAATGAGGAGAAGAACATGGCCGATATAACAGCCGCGGACGTAAAAGCTCTTAGAGAAAGAACCGGAGCCGGCATGATGGATTGCAAGAAGGCTCTTGTAGAATGTAATGGAAACGTTGAAGAAGCCGTCGACTGGCTGCGTAAAAAAGGTCTCGCGGCCGCCGCGAAAAAATCCGGCAGAGTCGCCGCCGAGGGACTGGTCGGGGTATGCGTTGAGGGGACGGAAGGCTCCGTCGTCGAAGTAAACGCCGAGACGGACTTTGTAGCCAGAAACGAATTATTCCAAAAATACGCGGACGAAGTCGTTAAGCTTGCTTGCAAGCGGAAATGTGATCTTAATAAGCTAAAAACGCTCGACTATCCTGGAACCGGACGCAACGTCAACGACGAATTGACGAATTTAGTCGCTATTATCGGCGAGAATATGCAATTGCGCCGAGTCGCTCATATATCGGTTTCCGAAGGAGTTATCGCTTCTTACGTTCACAATAAAATCTCCGATAATCTTGGAAAAATCGGCGTTTTGGTCGCGTTAGAATCGACCGGCGATAAAGACAAATTGCTGGAATTGGGAAAAAAGATCGCTATGCACATAGCCGCGGCGAATCCGCAGTCTACGTCGATCGCAGATCTGGATCCGGCGGTTTTAGAACGAGAGCGCAACATTGTATCAGAACAGGCTAAGAGCATGGGCAAGCCGACTCAGTTCGTCGATAAAATTGTCGAGGGACGTTTAAGAAAATTCTACGAAGAAGTCGTATTGCTCGAGCAGGTTTACGTCATAGACGGCGAAACCAAGGTGAAGGACGTAATCGCCAACGCCGCAAAAGAAATTGGCGCGCCGATAGAACTCAAAGGCTTCATAAAATTTGCTCTTGGAGAAGGAATCGAAAAACAAACGACGGACTTTGCCGCCGAAGTCGCCGCTCAATTAGGGTAGACCGATGCCTGATAACAAAATTCGCCGAGCGCTGCTAAAGCTTTCCGGCGAATTTCTTATGGGCGATTTGGAATTCGGACTCGACGTAAAAACCGTCGATCGAATCGCCGGCGAAGTGAAGAGAGTCTACGAAGACGGCTATCAAATCTGCATGGTCATAGGCGGCGGCAACATATTCCGCGGCGTTTCGGGAGCGGCCTACGGCATGCATCGCTCCGTCGCGGACAACATCGGCATGCTCGCCACCGTCATGAATTCCATGGCTTTTCAAAATTGTCTGGAGAAGAAGGGCGTTCCGTCGCGCGTTATGTCCGCGATAGCTATGCCGAGCGTGTGCGAGCAGTATATTCGCCGCAAAGCCGTCCGTCATCTTGAAAAAGGAAGAGTTGTGATCTGCGCCGCGGGAACGGGAAATCCGTATTTTACGACGGACACCGGAGCGATCTTGCGAGCGTTGGAAACCGAATGCGACGCTTTGCTGAAAGCCACCAAAGTCGCGGGAGTTTACGACTCCGATCCGCGTAAAAATCCAAACGCCGTTTTGCTAGAAAGATTGTCCTACAGAGACGTTCTTGAAAAAAATATCAAAGTAATGGATCAAACCGCCATTACTCTAGCGCAGGAAAGCGGCATGCCTATCTATGTGTTTTCGCTAGAGAAAGAGGGAACGCTTGAAAAGGTGTTAGCCGGCGACGGGCTTTGTTCTATAATATCTTAAGTTGGGAGACAAAATATGACGCTAGAAGATCTTAAGAAAAAAATGAACGCAAGTTTTGAAAATCTTTTAAAAGATTTCGGCGGATTAAGAACAGGGCGAGCGTCCGTCGCGATGTTGGACAACATTATGGTCGAAGCTTATGGAAATAAAACGCCGCTTCAGCAGGTTGGAACTATTAGCGCTCCAGAAGCGAGATTGCTGACGGTTCAAGTCTGGGATTCCTCTTTGGTAAAGCCGACGGAAGTGGCGATAAGAAACTCGCAGCTTGGGTTAAATCCGGTTGTCGAAGGACAGCTAATACGAATCGCCATTCCAGATTTAAGCGAAGAGAGACGGAAGGAGATTTGCAAATTGGCCGGCAAGTACGCCGAGCAAACGAAAATCGCAATCCGCAACATCCGTCGCGAAGGGATGGACTCGATCAAGGCTCAAAAAGACGCGGCCGAAGATCAGCAGAAAAAAGCTTTAGACGATATTCAAAAAATCACCGACGAGTTCGTAAAGAAAGTCGACGCGTCTTTGGGTATGAAAGAAAAAGAGATAATGAAGGTGTAGTAGCATAGCAGCGCGCTAGCATAGTAGCCGGCTGATATTTATGACCTGGGATTGTCCTATAGAGATATCAGGGGTTCTATTATTAACCCGCCTAAAGGCTTAAAAACCGCATTATGGTCGAAGGGAATAATGAATTACTAGCTTGTTGTAGTCGACTTTCTTTTTTTACGTCATTGCGAGAAGCGAAGCTCGAAGCGCGCCAGAAATGTGGAGAAACCAGTATAAGTTCTGGATCGCCGCGTCGGACTGCGTCCTCCTCGCAATTGTAGAAGTCAAGTAATTCGCTACATTTTTGGTTAAGTTAAACTAACTAAGAATGGAGGGAATAGATGACGACGAACAAAGGGTTGCGGGGACGTTGGCGAGAAGGATGCTGGTCTGCGCGAAGGACTACGA
>JAISHN010000022.1 GCA_031262635.1 Holosporaceae bacterium | reverse complement strand
TGTAACGAATTAGTTGACTTCTACAGCAATGACGTAAAAAAAGAAAGTCGTCTACAACAAGCTAGTAATTCATAATCCCCTTCGACCATAATGCGGTTTCTAATCCTCTTTAGGCGGGTTAGATAGCCAAAACGATTCCATTTTCCGGTTTCCAGCGTAGGAAAACTTCGTCTTCCCACTGAATCGGGCGTTCGGCGGCGCGGGTTAAATTGGCCGCCGTGGCGAGAACCGTCGCGCCGGACGGAAGCTTCACGTGATAAATTGAAACGTCGCCAAGGTAGACGATCTCTTTGACGATTCCGCTAGTCCAATTGTATTCGTCTTTTGGTTTAGCGTCCGTTAAAACGACTTTTTCGGGGCGAATCGCGACGCTGATCTGCGCTCCCACCGGAAGAGAGGCCGAGTGGCTGACGCATAGGTTCTTTTCCATCGCCGTAGATTTTACGACCACGTGATCTGATTTCTCTTCAACGATCATTCCGTCAAACAAATTTACGGATCCTATGAAATTCGCGACGTACTTTGAGTTTGGGTATTCGTAGATTTCCGTAGGTCCGCCGACTTGCAAGATACGTCCTTCGTTCATCAATCCTATGCGGGAGGACATGGTCATCGCTTCTTCTTGATCGTGCGAAACCATTATAAAGGTGACTCCGATTTTTTCCTGAATGTTCACCAACTCCAACTGCGTGCGTTCTCGCAATTTTTTGTCGAGAGCGGCGAGAGGCTCGTCCAACAGAACTAACTTAGGCTGCTTGACTAGGCTTCTGGCGAGGGCGACGCGCTGCATTTCGCCTCCCGAAAGCTGATCGGGTTTGCGACGCTCGTATCCGCTCATTTGCACCAATTCGAGATACGCGTCGACTCTGTCTCTGATTTCGTTTTTCGGCAGGCCTTCTTGGATTAGCCCAAACGCGACGTTCTGCTCGACCGTCATATGCGGAAACAACGCGTAAGATTGGAAAACCATGCTTACCGGACGCTTGTACGCCGGAGTGTCGGTCATATCCGCGCCGTCGATATATATTCTTCCTGAAGTCGGCGTTTCAAATCCCGCAAGCATTCGCAAAAGCGTCGTTTTGCCGCAGCCGGATCTTCCTAGCAACGAAAACAGCTCTCCTTTATATATAGACAGCGATACGTCGTTTACGGCGACCTTGCCGCCGAACGTTTTCGTTAGGTTCTTTATGGAGACGTAAGGCTGAGCTTTCGGATCTTGCCAAGGCTCGAGATTGCTAGGGTGTTTTGACGTCATATAACTCCTACCGCTTGAAAGCTTATAGCGCAATCGAGCTGATTTCGCTACAAAAACGCGTCGATAAAGTATGTCCGTTATTGATTGAGCGAGCGTAGCGATATATTATTATTTCCAATTGTCGAGCGCGAGACTTTTATGAAAATCAGTAAAGCGGTGTTTCCGGTCGGAGGTTTAGGAAAAAGGTTTTTTCCTATAACTAGAGCAATTCCGAAAGAAATGCTTGGAATAATCGACAAGCCCCTGATTCACTACGCCTTTGAGGAAGCCGTCGATGCGGGAATCGAGGAATTTATCTTCGTGACGCGGCATGGGAAGTACTCGATAGAAGATTATTTCGATTTTATGTCCGCTCACGCGAAGTATTTCAACATAAAAATGGGCAGCGTCTGCTACGTTCGCCAAAACGAGCCGCTCGGCTTAGGACACGCGGTTTTATGCGCGAAAAACCTAATCGGAAGCGAACCGTTCGCGGTTATATCGGCCGACGACTATATTTTGGGCGAATCATGCGTCGGCGAGATGATAACGCATTACGACGGATCGAATATGGTCGCGGCTATGAACGTCGCTCGCTCGGAAGTGAGCAAATATGGAATATTGGACGTAGAGCGCGAGACGGATCGACTGGTGATAGCAAAATCTGTCGACGAAAAGCCGTCGGTCGGGACCGCTAAGTCTACGTATGGAATAGTCGGCAGATATATATTGTCTCACAAGATTTTCGACGTTCTGAGCGACTTAGCTCCAGGAGTCGGCGGAGAGATACAGCTAACCGACGCTCTCTTAAAAATGATTCCGATATGCGGATTGACGGGATTCAAATTCGCGGGAAAAAGATTCGATTGCGGTTCGAAAGAAGGGCTGCTGTCGGCGATTTTGCACGTAGCGAGCGGAGACGATAAGCTTAATTGCGTCGTAGAGAATTTTTATAAGGATAGAAAATGAAAATAGCAGTTATCGGCACGGGATACGTTGGGCTAGTTTCAGGAGTCTGTTTCGCCGAGTTCGGGTTTAACGTCGTATGCGTCGACAATAACGTCGCGAAAATCGCGAATCTCCAAAAAGGCTTGGTTCCGATATACGAACCTGGTCTCGACGTATTAATGGCGAAGAACGTTCAAGTCGGTCGGCTGACTTTTTCAACGGACGTAAAAAGCGTCAAAGACGCGGACATCGTTTTCATCGCCGTCGGCACTCCGAGCCAATCGGACGGAAGCGCGGATTTATCTTACGTATACCAAGCTTGCGGCGAGCTGGCTCCATATATAGACGACGCGGTATTGGTTATCAAATCCACCGTTCCAGTCGGGACGACGCGAGCCGTGAAAGAATTTTTGCGGAATAAATCGTGCCGCGCGGACGTAGCGTTTAATCCAGAATTTCTGAAGGAAGGAGCGGCCGTCGACGATTTCATGCGTCCCGATCGCATTATTCTCGGAGTCGAGAGCGAAAAGGCGAAGACGACGTTGTCGCGAGCGTATCGTCCGCTTTACGCGTTTAATATTCCGATTTTATTCACAAGCTTGGAGACGGCGGAGTTGTCGAAGTACGCGTCCAACGCGTTTTTGGCGATGAAGGTTACGTTCATAAACGAGATCGCTAATCTATGCGAGTCTTGCGGAGCGGATGTAAACGAAGTCGCGAACGCTATGGGACTCGACAAGCGAATCGGCGATCAATTTTTGCAAGCCGGACCAGGGTACGGCGGATCGTGCTTTCCAAAAGACACGCGGGCGCTTAAAGATTTTTCCGAAAAATTCGGAGTTTGTTTACCGCTAGTATCGGAGACGATAAAATCCAACGACGGCAGACGCGCGAAAATGGTTAAAAAAATTCTCGCGGCCTGCGGCGACAACATAAAAGGAAAAAATATCGCGATTTTAGGAGTTACTTTTAAGGCTAACACCGACGATATGCGCGACAGTCCAAGTTTAGACATAGTCGACGCTCTAATAAAAGGCGGAGCTTGCGCGACAATCTACGATCCTTCGTTTTCAGATCAGGCGAAACAAATATTCCGCGATATAAAGTTCAGCGAAAAAGCTTACGATTGTTGCGACGGAGCCGACGCGACGATAATTCTAACCGATTGGCCGGAGTTTAAGGCGTTAAATCTGAGAGAATTGAGACGGCGAGTGAAAAATCCGCTATTAATTGATCTTAGAAATATTTATCCTTTGTCGGAAGCGGCCGCCGCAGGTTTCAATTATTATTCCGTTGGAAGGCCTTTTCAAAAAGCGGAATCCGCTTGATGAAAAAACTAATATTCCCGATCTTGGCAAGTTGTATTTTTTCGATCTCTTCCGTCTATTGCGTCAGCCAGACGGCGGAAACGCGGGAATTATGCGAAAAAGCTCAAGAATTGGAAAAAACGCTCGATAAGCTGGAAGCCGACGCGGAAGAAATCGATCAAAAAGAAAAAACGGTAACGCCAATTATTCGCAACGTTTACGAGATTCTATCGAGATGTTTTACAATTCTTTTCGATATGCAGCGTTTTTCAAATTTGCTGGTTTTAACTCCGGTAAACGTCGATAAAAACGATTTTGTGAAGTGCTCTATCGTCATTAAAAATTTCGCTTCATATTTTAAATCTATCAGCGCTCAGCTGAAAAAAATCGAGACGCAAATAGCGAAGCTCAAAGAAAACGTTCAAAAAAATCAAAAAACGTTTAACGCCGAAAAAGGCAAATATGAAAAATTATGCGGAGACGCGGAATCCGCCGCAAGAATCTTAGCAAGAAAACGCGGCGAAAACATAATACAAAACGACGTTATCTATCATCTAGCGGCAAAATCTGAATCTTTAGACGAATTAGACGCGGAGCTAGAAGCCGAGGGCGCGATCGGAGTGTTAAAAAACGCGAAGGCGTCCGCAGTTCTAGTTATAAAATATCCTGTCGTAGGAAAAATTGTCTCGGAATTTGGCGACAAAGGCCAGAATAACGAAATGATATATTATATTTCTTTTGAAACTCGTCCTAGAGCTGTGGTAACTTCTCCAGCAAAAGGACTAGTAGTATTCGCCGGAAAATTCCGAGACTATGGAAACATGCTGATTATAAGCAACGGCGACTATAGGGTTTTTCTCTATGGGATGGACGTTCTTTTTCCATCGACTGGAGATACGCTTGAAATTGGAGACTACGTAGGAAGAATGAAAGAAAAAAGCGAAAATAGGCCGGTAATAAAAATGGAATTAAAGAAATCGGGCGAACCGCTGGATCCGCGCCAGTGGATGACCGTTAAAAAGACGGAAAAGGCGTAGCAAAAATGAAACGAATAATATTTAGCGTCATCGCTTTGCTTGAAATTTGTTCTTGCGATATATCGGGAGCAAGAGCTTCGAAAGAAGAAGTTAAGGACGAATCGACAATAAAAGAGCTTGAGAAATCGAACGATCCGTTAAAAGACGACGTCGATGAGAAAGAATGTTCTCTCAAAATTCCCGAAGCTATGGTCAAAAACATTCCGGCGGAAATGCGTTATACGGTGTTTTTGCAGCTGATATTAAATCTAATTCGAAGCGAGTACGTTAAAAACATGTCTGAATGCGCGATAACGGAAAAAGCGATCACCGGAGTTTTAGCCTCTCTTGATCCGCATTCGTCGTATTTAAATGAAAAGGCGTTTACGGCTTTAAAAAATCAGACGGACGGGGAATTCGGCGGACTCGGTATTGAAATTATCATAGACGAAGGGTTTGTTCGCATTATTTCTCCGATCGACGACACGCCGGCTTACAAAGCGGGGCTGAAAAGCGGAGATTTAATCATATACATAGACGGCGAATGTATAAACGGCATAACCTCCGACGAAGCTCTCGAAAAATTGCGAGGCAAACCTAAAACTAAAGTCAGATTAAAAATAAAACGCGGAGATAAAGTTCCGTTCGACGTTGTAATCGAGCGAGATATAATAAGAGTTCAGTCCGTAAAGGCGGAGACTTTAGACAACGTCGGCTATATTAGGATCTCAACTTTCGACAAAAACACGACGAAAGACCTAAAAAAATTCATCAATGAAAACAAAAAGCTGCGAGGACTTATTCTTGATTTGAGAAACAACCCTGGCGGACTGCTTGAAGAAGCCGTTTCAGTCTCGAACATTTTCCTAGACGGCGGAAAGATAGTTTCGACCAGAGGGCGGACGGACGAAAATTCAAAAACGTTCTACGCAACCCGCGGAGATATGACGAACGGTTTGCCGATAGTCGTTTTGATTAACAGCGGAACGGCTTCCGCTCCCGAGATATTAGCCGGAGCCTTGCGGGACAACAAACGAGCTATAATCGTCGGCGTAAGATCTTTCGGAAAAGGATCCGTGCAAAAAGTTCTGCCTCTGTCGGAGAAAAGCGCGATAAGACTAACGGTGGCGAAGCACTATACCCCAAGCGGCGAATGTATTCAGGCTAACGGAATTGTTCCCGACATAGAAGCCGACTACGCCGCTATCCGCAAAGCCGACGTGTTCGTAGTTCGCGAGGAGTTGTTCAACAACGCTCTAGACGCGGATAAGAAAGCAAAAAACAAAAAGACTACGGAAGAGCAAAATAAAAAAGCCATCGACGAGTTAGGTAAGAAAAAGAAAAAAGACGGCGAGGAAGAAGAGGAAGATCAAGAAATTTTATATCGCAAACTGCCTTTGAAAGAACGAGCTGAAAAGGATTATCAACTCAGCAAGGCGTTGGATATAATTAAAGCCGTCGATTTAGTAAAAACGAGACAAGCGGAAAATAAAACCAAATGAAGAAAAAATTGCGTTTTGCATGGATAGTTTTTTTGGCAACTCTCGCATTGTTTATCGCGCTAGTCGCAGCCTATAGTCGTTTTCGGAAAGAACGCTCTTGGAATTATCAATACAGAATCTTGATAGACGACAGCGCGATTATAGAAACCGAAGAAACCAATACGGAAGTCGAATCGAAAAAAACACTCGATCCTGACGACAAGTTCTACGAAAAAACGAAGTACGGGTATCTTCCAAAAATCTCCGCCGACGGCATGCGTCCGTTCGACGCGTATTCTGCTTGCGTTGAGATAAGCCCGAAAAAGAAGTTAAGAGTCATTGTTTTAGCGGACGATCTAGAAGAAATAAGCGCTAAGTTAAAACTCAATAATCAAAAGGTTACTTTTGTCGTTCCATTCTGCGTCGATCGAATCGAAAGCGCGGCGAAAGCGATCAGAGAAAACGGGCATGAGTTTTTTATAGAAATACCTACGCAATCCTCCGTTTCGATGAATAAAAAACAAACCGCTTCTCTATTCTTAGCCAACGCCGATATTAACGAAACTTTGGACAAGCTTTTTCATCTGTTAGCCTCGACAAAATACGCTATAGGAATCGCCAACGTTTCGCCGACGTTGTTCACAAAATCCGAGAGAAACATGACGGCGGTAGTCGACGTCCTAACTAAGAGAGGCTTGGGTTTCCTTGATCTTGAAAAATCGAACGATCTGCTAAAAAACCTCGCTGAAAAAAACGATCTGATTTACATAAACAAAAAAAAAATATTCGAAGCTAGCGGCTTCGACGTTTCGAAACTTAACGACGGCGATATCGTCGCGGTTCGTTTAGAACATCTAAACGACTTTGAAAAAGCGATCTCCGACGATTGGCTTTTAACGCCGGTCAGCGCGTCGGTTCGGAGGCGAAATGGCTCTTTATAGAAAATGCGCCGCAATTTTTCTGCTAAAAGATTCGAAGATCTTCGTCGGACGTAGGATTGACTCAAAAAACGCGTGGCAAGTTCCTCAAGGCGGAGTAGAAGAGGGAGAAACATTCCTCGACGCGGCCAAAAGAGAGCTTTTCGAAGAAACAAACATATCTTCGATAGAAATTCTTGGACTGTCTTCCATGTACCGATACGATTTTCCGCCGCATATCGCGCAAGCTCTTCAAAAACGCCACGGCAAGCAAAAATACGCCGGACAAGAAGTCGGTTTCGCCGCGTTCAAATTCGTCGGCGACGAAAAAGAGATAAACGTGCGAAAAACGCCGCAAGAATTCGCCGATTGGAAATGGACTACCGTAAAAGAATTGCTAGAGAATATCATATACTTTAAAAAAAAGCCCTACGAACAAGCGATCGCGGAATTTCAAAAATTCGAATGGTTTCCAATATAAAAAAAGGCGAATAAAGGATTAAAAGAATCGATTTAGCGTGGAGATATCAAATATTCTCGTTATCCTAAAACGCCTTTTTACGTCATTGCTGTAGAAGTCAACTAATTCGCTACATTTTTGGTTAAGTTAAACTAACTAAGAATGGAGGGAATAGATGACGACGAACAAAGGGTTGCGGGGACGTTGGCGAGAAGGATGCTGGTCTGCGCGAAGGACTACGA